>JAZNNY010000036.1:0-13576 GCA_045580505.1 Lentihominibacter sp. | reverse complement strand
TCCGCCGCTTGTCAATACTCCAATTCTCTTCATACTGTTTACTATCTCCTATCTATATATATTATTGTCTCTATTTATCTTTGTAATTTTCTTCCCCGACCAGGCGGGTGATCCTCGTCCGGAAGGTCTCGCCTGGATCGACCCAGAGGTCCGGCTGCGTCCTGAAGGAACTCCCCTTTGGATGCTGCGCGTCCGGCGGCAGGTAAACGATCGCCTGCACCCTGCCCGGGTGCTGCTTCATGACCCGGCTGATCTGCCGCAGCATATCCTGCTGCATGGCCGGCGGTCCCTCCGGCAGCCTGATTTTGATCAGACCGGCGGGCTCTGGCCCCGCGGGAGCACCCTGTCCCGGGGAAGTGCCCTGTCCCGCCGGAGCATCCAGCCCCGCGGGAGCACCGGCCGCCTTTACCTCCTTCAGGTCGACGATCCGGTCAGCCAGCAGCTTTGGCACTTCTCCTTCTTTGAAGTTGATCCTGCCGGTGATCGCTACAATTCGGTCTTCTGCGATCAACGATCCGTACTGTTCAAACACATTGGGGAACACGACGACCTCGACGGTTCCAAACAGGTCCTCCAGATCCACGAAGGCCATCATTTTATTGTTCTTTGTGATCAGGGTCTTCTTTCCGGTCACGATGCCGGCCATGCTGGCCGTCATTCCATCGGTCACTTCCGTCTGCCCGCCTCCTGGGGCGACTCCCTCGTTCTCATCGTCCAGCACCTGCGCGAGTTGACGGGAGGTGACGGTGACCATGCGGGAAATCAGATCCGCGTATTCTTCCAGTGGGTGTCCTGTGATGTAGACCCCCAGCATCTCCTTCTCCTGGGCGATCAGCTCGTCCTGATCGAAATTGGCGACGTCCGGCAGGCTGGTATGGCCGAGTCCGCCCTCCATGGCGTCCGCATTTGTATCAAACAGCGTCATCTGCCCTTCGATGTTGTGCCTGGCATCGGACTGGGCGCCGTCCAGCAGTTTCTCGTAGATCACAAGATGCGCCGCCCTGTTCGGATTCAGACAGTCGAGTGCGCCTGCCCGGATCAGACTCTCGATTCCCTTACGATTGACCCTGCGCACATCCAGGTTCTCGATGAAACGGAAGATATCCCTGGGCCGGCCCTTCTCTTCCCTGGCCTCAATAATGGCATCGATCGCGCCCTTGCCCAGATTCTTTACGCCGAGAAGCCCGAAGCGGATTCGCCCGTGCTCCCTTGCCGTATCATCCTCATCGAACACAACGGTGAATTTCTCACTGCTTTCGTTGATGTCCGGCGGGAGCACCTCGATCCCCATCTCCCGGCAGTTGTGGATGTAGTTTGCCATGGACGAGGAATCGCCCATGACGCTGGTCATCAGCGCCGCCATGAATTCCACCGGGTAGTGGGTCTTCAGGTAGGCCGTCTCATAAGCCAGCACCGCGTAAGCCGCGGCGTGCGATTTATTGAAGGCGTATTCGGCGAAGCTGATCATCTGATTGTAAATCTCCTCCGCCGCCTCACGCGGGATCCCGTTCCGAACACAGCCTGCGATCTCCAGGCTCCCGTCCTCCGCCGTCTTGCCGTTAATAAAGAATTCCTTCTCCTCCAGCATGACCGCCATTTTCTTTTTACTCATGGCGCGTCGCACCAGATCGGAGCGCCCGTAGGAATAGCCGCCCAGGTCCCGCACGATCTGCATGACCTGCTCCTGGTAGACCATACAGCCGTAGGTGACATCCAGGATCGGCCGCAGGCTCTCGTGCAGATAGGTCACATGGTCCGGATTTCTCTTGTTGTCTATGTAGGTCGGGATCGAGCTCATCGGGCCCGGCCGGTACAGGGCGATTCCCGCGACGATGTCCTCGAAGCAGTCAGGCTTCAGGTTCTTCATGAAAGAAGTCATCCCCGCGCTCTCCAGCTGGAAGATGCCCATGGTATTGCCGCTTGCGATCGTCTCATAGACCCTGGGGTCATCGTATTCCATCGACGCGAAGTCGATCTTCACCCCGTGGTCTGCCTCGATCATCTCGAGTGCGTCCCGGATGATGGTCAGGTTCCGCAGGCCCAGAAAGTCCATCTTCAGAAGGCCCAGTTCCTCGATGGTCGTCATATTGAACTGGGTCGCAAGGCCCTTGTCGGTCAGATACAGAGGAACGTACTCGTCCAGGGCCTTCTTCGAGATCACAACACCCGCCGCATGCGTCGATGCGTGGCGCGGCATTCCCTCGATCGCCTTCGCCATATCGATGACCTGTCTGGTCTGCGCGTCTCCCTCGTACTTCGTCTTCAGGTCCGGACTCATATCCAGCGCCTTCTCGATGGTCATGTTCAGCGAGAACGGGATCGCCTTGGCGATCGCGTCCGTATCCTGGTAGCTGACGTTCATGACCCTGCCGACGTCCCGCACGGCCTGCTTGGCCTTCATCGTGCCGAAGGTGATGATCTGGGACACGTTGTCGGCCCCGTATTTCTCGGTGACATAGTCGATGACCTCGCCCCTGCGCTCATAGCAGAAGTCGATGTCGATATCCGGCATGCTCACGCGCTCCGGATTCAGGAATCGCTCAAAAATCAGGCCGTATTTGATCGGATCCACATCGGTGATCCGCAGCGTATATGCGACGATGCTCCCGGCTGCAGATCCCCTGCCCGGCCCGACCATGATATTCCTGCTTTTGGCATAATTGATAAAATCCCACACGATCAGGAAGTACTCCACGTACCCCATATTCTCGATGGTGGTCAGCTCGTAGTCCAGCCTTTGCACGAGGCTCTCGTCCGGGTCCCCGTATCTTGCCTTGAGCCCCTCCTCGCACAGTTTCCTCAGATACTCCCGGTTGGTCATGCCGTCCGGCGGGGTGAACTCCGGCAGGTGCAGCTCCCCGAAAGTGAAGTCGACCTGGCAGCGCCGGGCGATCTCCTGCGTATTCTCCAGAGCTTCCGGGAATCCCGCAAAGATCGTGCGCATCTCGTCTTCCGACTTCAGGTAGAACTGATCGTTCGCAAACCGCATCCGGTTCGGCTCATCGATGGTGGTGCCGGTCTGGATGCACATCAGCACATCCTGCGCCTTCGCATCCCCCTGCCGCACATAATGCACATCGTTCGTCGCAACCAAAGGCAGGCCCGTCTCTTCATGGAGCCGAATCATATCCGGCAGGATCCGGGCTTCTTCCTCCAGCCCCTGGTCCTGCAGTTCAAGGAAGAAGTTGCCTTCACCGAAAATCTCCGCCATCTCCAGTGCTTCTCTCCGCGCCCCTTCGTAATTGCCATTCAGAAGGCAATTCTGGACATTGCCGGCGAGGCAGGCGCTGAGGGCGATGATCCCGCTCGAATACTGGCGCAGCAGGTCCTTATCCACCCGCGGCTTATAGTAGAAGCCGTGCCGGAACGCTTCGGAGACGATCTTCATCAGATTCCGGTAGCCCTGGTCATTCTCCGCCAGGAGGATCAGGTGGCCCATGTGCTTATCCTTCTCCGCATCCTTGTCGAACCGGGTCCTGGCCGCCGTGTAGACCTCGCAGCCGATGACCGGATGGATTCCCTGTTTCTTACACTCACGGTAAAAATCAATGACGCCGAACATGACGCCGTGATCCGTGATCGCAAGGCTGTCCATGCCCAGTTCCTTCGCCCGCGCGACAAGATCGCCGATCCGGGAAGCCCCATCGAGGAGACTGTATTCCGTATGAACATGAAGATGCGTAAAGGCCATGGTTTCTCCCTTTCTAAAATATATGTCAACATTCTACCACTTTTTTCTTTATAAGTCACCGTAAATATAATATACTATATGTGGTGTGCGCATGTGCGTCAAAGTACATTGCCTGCCAAAATCCGCATGAGAGGTGCTTTATGAGAAAAGTTCTGATTTTCCTGGCTGCGCTGGTCATTATCTGCGCCGGAGCGCTGGGCATCATGACATCTAAATATACAGATACCAAGGATTACAAGAGCGAACATTTCGACTCCGGCTACATCATCAACGGCGTCAGGGTCTACGACATGGATTACGAGACAGCGGTGAAGACCATCACGAATGAATGGAACGCGGACAACATCCTCGTCACCGGAGAGATGGAGGAGCCGCTCGCAACCATCACCGACATCGACTGCACTTATGACATCGCAGACCAGGTCGCTTCGGTCAAGAAGAACCACCGCATTCTGGCGGCGATGAACCACTACCTGAACGTCCCCGTTTCCATTCAGATCCCGATGACGGTAGCGGATTACAGCAAGGAGTTTAAGAAGTCCGTTACATCGGCGCAGTTTCTGGAACGCGGCGCTGTCACGGAGACCCAGGATGCCTACGTTGATCTGAGCGACCCATCATTTCCGATCGTGAAGGAAGTGTACGGCAGCAAGCCGGATACGGACAAGTATTTTCAGGATATCCTGACCTGCATCGAACTCGGTGAGACCGTGTTCCAGTACAGGGATGAGAACTACACCGCCGTTCCCAAGGTCAAGAGCGACGATCCCCAGCTTCTGGCCTACCAGAAGTTCTGCCAGTCCTATCTGAACCAGAAGATCACCTATGATCTCGGCGAGGACTCCTTCACCATCCCCCGTGAGGACCTGGAAGCCCTTCTGAAGGATGACCTTTCCGGTGAACCGGATGAGGAGAAGGTCGTCAAATACGTGGAGGGCATCGCGAAGCGCTATGACAATGTCGGCCAGAAACGGAAGTTCAAGTCCCTGACCGGTAAGACCATCACGATCGACAACGGGACCTACGGCTGGTCCGTTGATCAGGAAGGCGAAGCCGCCCAGCTGACCGCGGACATCAGGTCCCATCAGGACGTCTCCCGTCAGCCGGTCTGGGCTACTACAGGCTACGGCGACTACTCCCTGAACATCGGCAATACCTACATTGACATCGATGTCACGAAACAGAAACTGATCTACTTCCGAAACGGCAAAAGGGCCTTTACTTCCGACGTTGTGACCGGCTGCCGCAACTACGGCACGACCACCCCGACCGGTCTCTTCTCGGTCATCGACAAACAACGGAACATCAACCTCAAGGGCCGCAACACCGACGGCAGCAAGTACACCAGTTTCGTTCAGTACTGGATGGCCTTCTACGGCAGTTCCTACGGTATGCATGACGCCAGCTGGCGTTCCAGCTTCGGCGGCGACATCTGGGTCAGCAACGGAAGCCACGGCTGCGTGAACATGCCGCCGGCAAAGATTCCGAAGCTGTATAACATGGTTGATTACGGGACGCCGGTGATTATTCATTATTAGACGACTGGAGGCAGTGCCTTCGCTTTGTCCTCGTCGCTGACGATCACAGCGGCTTACTCACAGAGAATAGAACTCCACCGAAACTCGGAACTTCGTTCCTCAGACAGTCGGTGGAGTTTTTCTATTCTCTTTGTTCGTTTCGCCGGTGATCGTGACAGCTCCTGCGGATTCCGCGCCGGCACCGCCCGCAGTCGATGCAATACCCATCTGCTTAAACCTGAATCCTGACAGGCAACACTATGATTCTTTTCCTCCCTTAAGGACATTGGTAATGGGACAGGCTGGTACGAAAACGATGGTACTGATTGAATAAAACGGTTGCTTTATAATGATGATTTGTAGAAGCAATTTTTTATCGCAGGCGGTAAGGGCGGTGCCGGAGCGATTTCCGCAGGAGCAGGCTGCGATCCGGCGCGAAGTGAGCCCGGCGGATCGTCCAAACCCGAACACTGTCTGAGCGAAGCGAGTTTGTTCGGGTTCCGAGCCGCCGCGAGCGAGCGCCCCGGATCGCCTGCGACGAGGACGAAGCGCCGGCGCCGCCCTTACCGCCCGCAGAAATAAAACAGCTGCTACATCAATCATCATGTAACAGCCATTTTCGTCAATCTCCGTTATCTCTTCTTCCCTTTCTTCGGCGCGTAGGTCGCATTGTACTCCTGCTCCTCTCTGCGCCGCTTTGCCATCACCCGGCCGATGACCCACACAACGTAGATCAGGGCGCAGGCGATCAGGAAGATGACCGTCGTCTTCGTATCTCCCTCGAAGCCGAGGATCCGCGCGAAGAAGAGCGCGCCGATCATGAAGATCCAGAAGAGTATGATTTTCCCAATTGGTCCGTCGAACATTGTCCGTGCCTCCTTACTTCAGCTTCACGACCATTTCGCCGGCCTTGACCTGCTGTCCTTCGCGGACGTAGATCTTATCGACCGTGCCCTTCATGGACGCGAGAATGTTGGTCTCCATCTTCATGGCCTCGATGACGGCGATCGGCTGCTTCTCTTCAACCTCATCTCCCTCATTCACCAGGACCTTCAGAATGGTGCCCGGGATGTTGGCGCCGATCTCCGCCGGATCCTCCGCATCCGCATAGATGATCTGGGAACCGGACTGTACGATCGAAGCCGCTTCATCCTTGATCTTGACCGCGCTTCTGAGGCCGTTGACCTCGAAGACCACATCGCGGTAGCCTTCCTCATCCATTTCGCGGGCGTTGGACAGACGAACGATCAGTTCCTTACCCTCACGCACCTTGACCTCGCAGGTCTCACCCTCACGCAGTCCGTGGAAGAAGATATCGCTTCCCATCAGACGGAAGTTGCCCTTCTTCTTCAGGGAATCCAGATAGTCCTCGAAGACCTTCGGATAGAGAGCGTAGCTCAGGGCCTCCTGCTCGGTGCCTTCCAGGCCGTGCTTCTCGCGCAGCATCTGCTTGATGCCGTCGAAGTCTTCGTCCGGCAGCAGCTCGCCCGGACGGCAGGTGATCGGCTCTTTGCCGTGGAGCACCAGCTTCTGCAGCTTCTCCGGGAAGCCGCCGACCGGCTGTCCCATCATGCCTTCGAAGAAGGATACGATGGAATCCGGGAAGTCGATGTCCTTGGCCTTGTCGTAGATGTTGTCCGGCGTCAGATCGTTCTGGACCATGAAGATGGCCATGTCGCCGACCGCCTTGGAAGACGGGGTGACCTTGACGATGTCGCCGAGCATTTCATTGACCGTCTTGTACATGTCCTTGACCTCCTGGAACTTGTGTCCGAGGCCAAAGCTCTCTACCTGGGATTTCAGGTTGGAATACTGTCCGCCAGGCATTTCATATTTATAGATTTCAGCAGAGCCGGTCTGCATGTCGGATTCGAATTCCTTGTAGACCGGTCTGACATCCGCCCAGTAATCGGAAATCTTCTGGATGCCGTCCAGATCGAGTCCGGGATCTCTGTCGGTTCCTTCGAGCGCCGCCGCGATGGAATTCAACGCCGGCTGACTGGTCAGTCCGGACATGCTGTTGAAGGCCGCGTCGACGATATCCACGCCTGCGCCCGCCGCCATCATCAGCGTAGCAACGCCGTTGCCGGAGGTGTCGTGGGTATGCAGGTGGATCGGAATGCTGATCTCGTTCTTCAGAGCCGTGATCAGCTTCTGGGCCGCCATCGGCTTGATCAGGCCGGACATATCCTTGATGCCCAGAATGTGCGTACCGCGCCGCTCCAGCTCCTTGGCCATGTCGACGTAGTACTTCAGGCTGTACTTATCCCGCTTCTCATCCAGGATGTCACCGGTATAGCAAATGCAGGCCTCCGCCAGTTTCCCCTGATTCAGGGTTTCATCCAGCGCTACGGTCATGCCGTCGATCCAGTTCAGTGAATCGAAGATACGGAACACGTCAATTCCTGCCTTTGCAGACTCCTTTACGAAACGCCGTATTACGTTATCCGGATAATTCTTATAGCCGACCGCGTTGGCACCGCGGATCAGCATCTGGAACATGATGTTCGGAATCTTCTCGCGCAGGGTCTCAAGGCGCTCCCACGGGGATTCGTTGAGGAAACGGTAAGCCGTATCGAAGGTAGCTCCGCCCCACATCTCCAGGGAGAACAGGTCTCTGCCGTAAAGCGCTACCGCCGGCGCAATCTTCTCCATATCCACCGTTCTGACACGGGTCGCCATCAGGGACTGCTGAGCATCACGCATGCTGGTATCGGTCATCAGCAGCTTATCCTGCTTCTTGATCCAGTCGACGACGCCTTCCGGTCCGCTGACGTCCATCAGCTGCTTGGTGCCGGTCAGCTTGTTGACCTCGTTCGGCTTGATCCGCGGGAATACCGGCACGTTGAAGTCCGGCTTGTTTCCCTTGTTTCCGTTGACGAACTTGTCCCCGAGGAAAGTCAGGACCTTCAGTTCCTTGTCCTCCTTCGGCTGGGTATTCAGAAGCTGCGGATGGTCGGCGATGAAGCCGGTGTCGCATCCGCCCTCCCGGAAGACCGGGTGGTTCAGTACATTCATCAGGAAGGTCCGGTTGGTGCGGACGCCCTTGACGTTCATTTCCTTCAGAGCACGTCCTGCCTTATTCGCCGCATCATCGAAGCGCATCGCCCAGGATGTGACCTTCACAAGCAGGCTGTCGTAGTACGGAGAGATCTCCGCGCCGACAAAGGCGTTGCCGGCGTCAAGCCGGATGCCGAAGCCGCCCGGGCTGTTGTATTTCGTGATGACGCCCGTATCCGGCGCAAAGCCGTTCATCGGGTCTTCGGTCGTCACACGGCACTGGATCGCGTAGCCTCTGGGCTGGATCTGATCCTGTATGATGTTCACCTCAGGCGAATCCAGTCGGTAGCCCTCTGCGATCAGAATCTGGGACTGCACCAGATCGATGCCGGTGGTCATCTCCGTGACCGTATGCTCGACCTGGATTCTCGGATTCATCTCGATGAAGTAGTGGTTCTCGTCCTTATCGATCAGGAACTCCACCGTACCTGCGCTCCTGTAGTTTACTGCCTTGGCGATCTTGATCGCATCCAGGCAGAGCTGCTCCCTCAGCTTCGGGGAGATGTTCAGGGCCGGGGTGAACTCGATGACCTTCTGGTGCCGTCTCTGAATGGAGCAGTCGCGCTCGTAGAGATGGACCACATTGCCGAAGCTGTCGCCCAGTACCTGTACCTCGATGTGCTTGGGCCGCTCCAGGTATTTCTCGATGAAGATGTCGTCGATGCCAAAGGCCTTGGCCGCCTCGCTCTTCGCGCTGGTGAACTGATCGTTCATTTCTTCCTTGCTTCTGACGATCCGCATCCCGCGTCCGCCGCCGCCGGCAGCCGCCTTGAGCATGACCGGATACCCGCAGTCCTCAGCAAAGGCCAGAGCGGTCTCCACATCCGGTACAGTCTCTGTATTTCCCGGAATCGTCGGAACGCCGACGGAATTCGCGATGATCTTGGATTTGACCTTGTCTCCAAGGTTATCCATCATATGATAATCCGGCCCGATGAAAACGATCCCTGCCGCCTCACAGGCCTGTGCGAAAGCTGTGTTCTCAGAAAGGAATCCGTATCCCGGATGGATCGCTTCGATTCCCTTGGATTTGGCCAGTTCGATGATCTCATCGATCGCCAGATAAGCATCGACCGGGGCCTTGCCCTTGCCGATCTGGTAGGACTCGTCCGCCTTTGTCCGGAACAGAGTGTTCTTGTCTTCTTCCGAATAAATAGCGACGCTTCGAATCCCCAGCTCCTTACAGGCTCTGAAGATCCGGATCGCGATTTCGCCGCGGTTGGCAACGAGTACGCGTTTGAATTTCCTGATTTCCTGCATGCTAAAAATCTCCTTCTGTATTATCATTAACCATGTCGCATGGTTATTATCACAATAAAAAAACGGTACAGATAGTATATTGTACCATTTTCCATGCAAATAATCCATATATTATTTTGTTATTTCTGCCTCAGCAGACGGAACTCACCCCTCCTGAAATCGATGATGCCTTCCCGCTTCATCTTGTTCAGTTCATTGGACAGAGCGCTTCGGTTCACGCACAGGTACTGGGCCATCTGCTCCCGGCTCATCTTCACCTGGACGGTATCCGTTCCGGACTTCCTCGCCAGTACATTCAGATAGACCAGCACCCGGTCCCGCAGTCCCCTCTCTGCCAGGATCTCCACCTTATTCGCCATCCGGACATTATCATCCGCCAGCATCTCGATCAGGGCTCTGTGCAGTTGGTCCTTCTGCCGCGACTGCTCGATGGACTGGAAGCTCACGATGACCAGCCGGCAGTTTTCGTTGGCAATCACATCGATCGGCGAAGTCTTCTTTCTGGACAGAGGGATTTCCAGCGCAACAATAGAACCTTCATCAAAAATGGATACGATATGAACGTCCCCATTCGGATAGGTCTTCTCCCCGCGCACGCTTCCGCTCTCCACGATACAGAGCTGGTCGATCACATCGCCCTGATAGTAGATGGTCTCGCCCCTCTTGAAATTTCTCTCCGAGACCGAAAGTTTCTCGATCACGCTGCTATGATCGGACTCCCTGACATATTTAAGGAGTCCGCTGCTGATTACCGCTTCCAGATACCTCATCACCATATGAATAGTATACACGAAAACACGCGCTAAAATGTTGTGCAGGCAACATTTGTTTGCTTTTCATGCCATCTTTTTTCGCGCCAGCCTGCAGCATGTCAGTCGCTCCGACGCTGTACGTCCCACATAATATGGGCCATGGTCGACATCTCCGAGTGGTCGAACCTCCAGAAGTCCTCCCCTCCTTCTTCATGATGTGCCAGATGAACATCGCAGTATTCGAGAAGTTTTTCCCTCTGTTCCTTCGTGAGCCCGTACCGGAACGAGTCCGCAAGCTGCATTAATGCCTCTTCTCTGCTTTTGTATTTCGTGAGTCGGAAGGGGCTTCTGATCCAGCGAAGCTCCGGGAACCGGTCCATCTCCATCAGTTCATTCATGACGTAACCATAGCAGCCAAAGCCCGGCCGCTCATATCCAATGTGTGCTGCGACGTACCGATCGAATCCCTCTGCCGGTACATCCCACGCCCCAATGCAGACGCGGATCTTCGCAACTGACTCCAGATCTCTGATCGCTTTCGTCAGATCCCAGGCGATCAGCGACCTCGACGAGATCGCCACATCACACAAAGGCAGGTCCGTCCGCTTCCCCCAGTCTTCGTTCCAATCAAGCTGCACCGGATGGATCCGGTCAGCCACCCCTGCTTCCTCCGCCCCGATCATCAGATACTTCAGCATCTCCGTACTGAAATCTGCCGCCCAGATCTCATGGCCCCGCTGGGCATAGGGAATGGCCAGCGTTCCGGAAGCACAGCCCATATCAAAGATCGTTTCTCCCGGTTTGAATTCCGAGAGCTCGTAGAACTGCTCGATGTACAGGTCCTTCTGCCCCTCCTCAACCTTCTTTCTGTAGTGATCTGCAAAGCCATCCCAGAAGTTCAGATTCTCCTCCGACGGCTCCTTTGCCTGGGTCTCCTGCCATAGCCTGTTCCAGTCGATCAGCTGTGTCATTTTCCATATCCTCCATTACGACAAAAGGACGGAATATCTTCCGTCCCCTTGCAGCAAGTCACAAAAGTCAATAATCAATCGCTTTATCTGCTCTGATATTAGCATGTATGCGATCAATTGTATGTTGGCACGGCAACGTTTTGACTTTATTTTTATACCCGCGCGGCCATTGCGACTTTCATCACGGAAATATCATCTTCTACTTTTCTTACTCGTTCTTCCAGCAGTTCATATGACTGCCCTTCACCGGGCAAAACGGCTATGTGTTCTTCTATCATTGGAAGGATCCGGTTCTCATAAATGATGTCGAAATGACGGATGATTCGCTCCTCGCTCCGTTCGATTTCTTCTCTCATTCCCCTGCGGAAAACGGCCGCCTTCTGATCCATTACCCGGTTTAATTCCTGTCGCAAAGAAGCGTTCTGCCTCTCAGACTTTTCGTCCTGCACGGCGAACCGCTCCTCTATCTTCGCATCCTGCACGGCGAACCGCTCCTCTATCTTCGCATCCTGTGCAGCGAACCGTTCTTCGATCTTCACATCCTGCGCAGCGAACCGTTCTTCTATCTTCACATCCTGCGCGGCAAACCGTTCTTCGATCTTCGCGTCCTGTGCGGCAAACCGTTCTTCGATCTTCGCATCCTGTGCGGCGAACCGTTCTTCTATCTTCGCATCCTGCGCAGTGAACCGTTCTTCTATCTTCACATCCTGCGCGGCAAACCGTTCTTCGATCTTCACATCCTGCGCATTAAAGCGCTGATCCAGCACTTTTTCAAGCCACCTTTTGTCCTCTTCTCCCAGCATAATTTATCCCTTTCTTTTTAGAATAATGTTATAGATTCTACGAACTGCGCAAATCGTAGTCTAATTATATCTCACGACATCTTCATGTCAATATCAAATTGTAATTTTTTTACATTTCCAGAAATTGAAAGTCATTGTATTCCCAACCGTTCAAGCATATACTGATGTCATGGAGAAAAAAATATTATTCCTCGAAGGCCCCATCCAGACGGGCAAATCAACACTCATCCGAACGGTTCTCTGGGACCATCTTCCTGCGTGCGGCGGGGTCACCAGCCAACGCCTGATCGATGCTGCGGGTTCCACGCGCGGCTTTCGCCTGGGCCCGGCTGCATCTATGTCCCTGACTGCGCCGGCGGAGGATTATTATCGTGATCCCGGCTCGCCCGATGCGTTCGCCCCGGACGCCGGCATCTTCAAGTGGTTCTGTGAGGATGGCCGCGTGCTGACCGACCAGTCCGTCTTCGATACCGTCGGCGTCTCCCTGCTCCGCTCTTCCCTTGATCATCCCCTCATCCTGCTCGATGAGATCGGCGGCTCGGAGCTTCTGTGCGAGCCCTTCTGCGAGGCGCTCGATGAGGTCCTCTCTTCCGGCGTCCCCTGCCTCGGCGTCATGAAATTGACAGACGGCGCCCGCCGGCTGGATGCCCAGTACACGTCGGGCAAAGGCAGGACCCTCTTTGAAAGAAACAGAGCGATCCGCCGCCGGATAGAGGAACTCGGCGGACGGATCCTGTATTACGAACGAAATAACTCCGGCGGGCAGAATGCGGAATCCGTTCTGGGAGATTTCATCCGCTCTGTCTTCGTCAGTGGTTAAGGCGCTGCGATTACAATTTAAACTCAAATTTTTTTGAAATTGTAATTTTTCCAATGAAATGATCCGGATCGGCCTGCGAAAAGGCCGGATTTTACAATTACGCTTCAAAATAAACAGAAACTGTAACGAAATCAACTGAATCGTTACAGTTTCAAAAAATCCTTAGAGTGAATTGTAATATGAGCCCGTTCCGGAAGAAGCAGCCCATGAAAACAGGCGTTATATTACAATTTCCCGAAATTCTAAGAAGAAATTAGTCTCCCTTCACCGTCACTTCCATATGCGGATACGGAATGGTGATTCCGGCCGCATCGAAGGCCGGTTTGACCTTCTCGTTCAGATAGTAACCGGTCTTGAAATAATTCTCCGTCTCGCACCAGGCCAGAAGTTCCAGGACGATGGCGCTGTCGTCGTTGCGGCGGACGCCGATGCCCGGTTCCGGATCATCCAGCACTAAATCAGATGAAGCGCAGACCTGCCGAAGGACTTCCTTGGCCTTCTCCACATCGCTCTCGTAGCTGATGCCGAATTCCAGATCGACCCGGCGGATGGCCTCCCGGCTCTCGTTGACTAGGATCGAGGTGTTGATCAGACCGTTCGGCACGGTGATCGTCTGGTAGTTCAGGGTGCGCAGGGTCGTCAGGAAAAGGTCGATCTCCTGGACTCTGCCGCGGTATTCCCCGACGTTGATCAGGTCGCCCT
>JAZNNY010000035.1:0-23344 GCA_045580505.1 Lentihominibacter sp. | reverse complement strand
CGCGATCTTGCAGGTGAACTTCATCATCATCGGAGGTCCTACGGCAACGATCTCATCGTACTCATTGCCTTCCTCGATGAGCTGCTTCAGCTTATCGGTCGTGAATCCCTTTTCTCCATAGGAACCGTCATCTGTGGTGATGAACACGCGGTCAACGCCCTCGTTCAGTTCCTCTTCCAGGATGACCTGCTCTTTGCTCTTGAAGCCCGCGATCATGTCGACATGGATGCCGTGATCGTGCATGCCGGTCGCCAGCGGATAAGCCAGCGCGTTACCGGTACCGCCGCCAACGACGCAGACCTTCTTCAGGCCTTCCATCTCAGTCGGCTTGCCGAGCGGTCCGACGACGTCCAGCAGGTAGTCGCCTTCTTCGAGCTGGTCCATCAGCATGGTGGTTCTGCCGACCGCTGCATAGATCAGGTCGATGGTTCCCTTCTCGGAATCATGTCCTGCCATGGTCAGTGGAATTCTCTCTCCGTGCTCGTCGGTACGGAGAATGATGAACTGACCGGGCTTCGCCTTGCGAGCAACCAGAGGAGCTTCAATGACGAGCCATGTCATGGTATCGTTTAATTTTCTCTTACTTAAGATCTTATACATTGAATTCACTCCTTTCCCTAGTTGCTTTCGACTTTATTCTGAAACTCTTTTTTCTGAACCAGCAGCTTGTTGTATCTCTCAACAGCAGCTTCTTCCGCCTTCTCGAACAGGTCTTCCGCACGCTCCGGTGCCTTCATGGACAGGGAGTTGTAACGAACTTCGCCCATCAGGAAGTCCTTATACTTCTCTGTCGGAGGAGCACTGTCAACGGACAGCGGATTCTTCTTCTCGAGGATCGCTGCCGGGTTGTATCTCATCAGGTTCCAGTATCCCGCTCTGACCGCGCGCTTCATCTCGAGCATAGCCTTGTTCATGCCAGCCTTGACGCCGTGGTTGATGCACGGAGCGTAAGCGATGATCAGGGACGGACCGTCGTAAGCCTCAGCCTCGCGGATCGCCTTCAGCGTCTGCGCCGGGTTCGCACCCATGGCGATCTGAGCGACATAGACGTAGCCGTAAGCCATAGCGATCTGAGCCAGGTTCTTCTTGGTGACTGCCTTACCGGAAGCAGCGAACTGAGCGACTGCACCGATCGGAGTCGACTTGGAGGACTGACCGCCGGTATTGGAGTAAACTTCTGTATCGAAGACCAGAACGTTGACGTTCTCGCCGGAAGCCAGGACGTGATCCAGTCCGCCGTAACCGATATCGTAAGCCCATCCGTCACCACCGAACATCCAGATGGATGGCTTCGGCAGCATGTCAGCGTTCTCTACGACATACTTAGCGTCCTTCTTGCCGGACTTCTCGCAGATCTCGACCAGCGCCTTGCCGGTGACATCCGCCATCTTCGCATCTTCCATGTTATCCAGCCATCTGTTCGCAGCATCCGCGAAGACCGGATCCTTGGCCAGGTGCTCTACATGGTGCTTCATTTCATTTCTTCTTGCCTTCATGGCGATGGCCATGCCGTAGCCATACTCAGCATTGTCCTCGAACAGGGAGTTGGACCAGGCCGGACCTCTGCCCTCTTCATTGACCGTGTACGGGGAGGACGGTGCGGACAGTCCCCAGATGGAGGAACATCCGGTCGCGTTAGCGATGAACATTCTGTCACCGAACAGCTGTGTGACCAGTTTCGCATACGGTGTCTCTCCGCATCCCGGGCATGCTCCCGAGAACTCGAGCAGCGGCTGCATGAACTGGGAGCCGGTAACGGTCTCTGTGCTCTGGAATTCCTTCTTGTTTGTAACGTTCTCGAACAGGTAGTTGAACTTCTCCTGTGCCGGCATCTCTGTATCGGCAGCGCCGACCATCTCCAGTGCCTTCTGTCTGGACGGGCAGACCTCTGCGCAGGATCCGCATCCGGTGCAGTCCAGAGCGGATACGCCGATGGCGAAGAACTTGTCCCCGTCTCCCTTGAACGGAACCTTGAGGCCGTCGTAGCCCTCTGCCTCTTCTGCCGTCATGATGAACGGACGGATGACAGCGTGCGGGCATACATATGCGCACCAGTTGCACTGCATGCACTTGTTCGGATCCCACTGCGGGATATCGAGCGCGATGCCTCTCTTCTCAAAGGCAGCCGTGCCGGACGGAACCATGCCGTTCGCAGTCTCAACGAAAGCGGAGACCGGAACATCATCGCCGTACATGCCGTTCGTCGGCTTCAGGATGTTGTTAATGTAATCGGTGTGCAGCTTGTCTCTGCCTACCGCCTTCTCTCTGACGATGTCGCCTTCTACGTTCGCCCATTCTGCCGGAATCTTGACTTCTCTGACGTTGTCGATACCTGCATCAACAGCAGCGCAGTTCATGTCGACGATGTTCTGTCCCTTGGCGCCGTAGGTCTTGCGAATCGCATCCTTCATGAAGAGTCTTGCGGACTCGATCGGCAGGATGTTGGCGAGTTTGAAGAAGGCCGCCTGCAGAACGGTGTTCATTCTCTTGCCGAGGCCCAGTTCTCTTGCGATGTCCTCTGCGTCGCAGACGTAGAAGTGGATATCGTTCTGAGCCATGTATCTCTTGACGTTTGCCGGCAGGTGGTCTTCCAGTTCCTCATCGGACCAGGAGCAGTTCAGCAGGAAGGATCCGCCCGGCTTAACATCTTCTACGATGTAGTACTTGCCGATGTAAGGCGCCTTGTGACATGCGACGAAGTCAGCCTGCTTGACGTAGTAGGTGGAGCGGATCGGCTCATCTCCGAATCTCAGGTGGGAGATGGTGACGCCGCCGGACTTCTTCGAATCATACTGGAAGTAAGCCTGTACGTACTTATCTGTATTGTCACCGATGATCTTGACGCTGTTCTTGTTGGCGCCAACGGTACCGTCGGAACCCAGTCCCCAGAACTTGCAGGCAACGGTGCTCTTCGGAGCAACGTCCGGATTCTCGCTTCCCTTGATGGAGAGGCCTGTTACGTCATCGTTGATGGAGAGTGTGAATTCCTTCTTCGGGTTTCTCTTTCTCAGGTTTTCATAAACCGCCAGGATGTCGCCCGGCTGTACGTCCTTGGATCCGAGGCCGTATCTGCCGCCTGCTACGAAGGTGTTCTCGAATTCTGTTCCCTTCAGTGCTGCCAGAACGTCCAGGTAAAGCGGCTCGCCCAGGGAGCCCGGCTCCTTGGTTCTGTCGAGGACCGCGATCTTCTTGACGGTCTTCGGAATCTCCGCTACGAAGTGCTTCGCGGAGAACGGACGGTAAAGTCTGACGGAGAGCAGACCGACCTTCTTGCCCTTTTCCTTGTTGAGATAATCGACGACTTCCTCTGCGCAGTCACAGACGGAACCCATGGCGATGATGATCTCCTTGGCATCAGGTGCACCGTAGTATTCGTACGGCTTGTACGGCTTTTCTCTTTCGACTCTCTCGTTGACCTTATCCATGCAGCGGATGATGGTCTCAACCTGCTCCTCGTAGTTCTTGTTGCAGGCTTCTCTGTGCTGGAAGAATGTCTCCGGCTGCTCTGCGGAACCGGTCGCGTGCGGATGGTTCGGGTTCAGGGCGTTTGCCTTGAATCTCTTGATCGCATCCCAGTCGACCATTTCGCTCAGTTCATCGTAATCCCATGTGTAGATCTTCTGCTGCTCATGGGAGGTTCTGAATCCGTCAAAGAAGTGGAGCATCGGCACCTTGCCCTCGATGGCAGAAAGGTGAGCGACCGCTGCCAGGTCCATGACCTCCTGCGGGCTGCGGGAGCACAGCATCGCGAAACCGGTCTGTCTGCAGGCCATGACGTCGGAGTGATCTCCGAAGATATTCAGCGCATGCGTGGAGATGGTTCTTGCGGATACGTGCAGTACCGTCGGATACCCTTCGGCTGCCAGCTTATACATGTTCGGGATCATCAGCAGCAGTCCCTGGGACGCTGTGAATGTCGTTGTCAGAGCGCCTGCTGTAACGGAACCGTGTACCGCGCCTGCTGCGCCGCCTTCGGATTCCATCTCGACGACCTTGACTTCTTCCCCGAAGATATTCTTACGATTGACACTTGCCCAATCATCTACGTTCTCAGCCATGACGGATGACGGAGTGATCGGATAGATCGCTGCAACTTCGGAATATGCGTAGGCAACGTGTGCAGCGGCTGTGTTGCCGTCCATAGTCTTTCTGATTCTCATCGTTACCACTTCCTTTCATCCTGTCTGCTGTCGATTTTAATAGCTTCCATCTGGAGATAATTGTATTCCGGAACCTCGCGCTCGGAGATGAGCTTTCTGGAGCATACGTAAGTACATACGCCGCAGTTCACGCACTTCTCGTGATCGATAAACGGACTTCCGTCGATCATCGTGATCGCGCCGCTCGGGCAGTTGTCCGCGCAGTCTCCGCAGCCGATGCAGCCAACGCCGCAGACCTGGAGTCTTCTTTCCGGATCCGCCTTGGATGTGCAGGCGGTCTGCTTCACGCCCTTATACGGAACCATGATGATCTTGTCTCTCGGGCAGGCGCGCATGCAGTCTCCGCAGCCAACGCACTTGTCCGGATCAACCTGAGCAACGCCCATCTCGTTGGAGATCGCGTCGTATCTGCAGGCCTTCACGCAGTCGCCGAGGCCAGCGCAGCTGTATGCACAGATATCATTTCCGTCGAGGTCGATACCGGCGACGTCCGCACAGGTCTCGATTCCCATCTTCTTCAGCTTGCGGCTTCCCAGTGCGCCGCCGACGCATCTGACGAGGGCGACTTCTTCCTTAGCCTTGGTCAGGTCATGCAGTGTATCGACGATGATCTTCTTGCGGCACTTCACCGTGCAGGTGATGCAGCCTTCGCACTTGCTGTAGTCGATCTTCGCATATCTTCCGGCAACATTGTGACCCATGACCATGGTGATGGCATCCTTCGGGCAGGACATCGCGCAGTCTCCGCAGCCGATGCAGCCATAGTTGCAGGTTGCCAGCGTCTCCTTCTCATCCGCCTTGGAAGAGCACGGAATGAAGTTCGTGGCATCTCTCGGGATCATTTCGATGATGTTCTGGATGCAGCCGGACAGGCATGCCTCACAACCGGAGCACTTGTCTCTGTCGATGACCAGACGTCCGCCCTCCAGCTTCATGGCGTCAAACTTGCAGCGATCGATGCAGGAGCCTACGCCCAGGCATCCGTACTTGCACTCGCCTTCCTGTACGCCCTTGGCCTTGGCTTCATCGCAGCTCTTGCAGACGACGAAACGTTCCTGCGCTGCGGCAACGCCTGCGCATCTGACAAAGGCGACCTTGTCTTCGACTTCGACCGGCTCAACGCCCATGATCTCAGCGATCGCAGCAACCGCGCCGCTGTTACATGCAGGACACAGAGCAACGGACCCACCCTCAGCGATCGCTTCCGCGCACGCCTGACAGGTTGGATATCCGCATCCTCCGAATCCGCCGCAATCAACGCCCGGCAGCAGTGCCAGGATCTGCTTCGCTGATTCCTGAATTCTTGTCATTCTTTTACCTCCATTAGTAGCAACTTATAATTTGTCCTTTATTGATACAGTATTTTGTATACATACTTGTTTTCATTTTAACACTCTTTTGCTCTCCGTCAACACCTTGAGGAATAAAAATTATGTTCTTTTTTCCGTCCAAGTTAAAGACCTTTAACCCACTGTTTTCAATGTTTTCAGACGATTTCGGCGTAAGAAAAGGCGCTCCCTTCCGGAGCGCCTTTGTTAATTTTTTGTCATAAAGGCAGGCCTGCCTTTGTCCGCCCTACTCCTGCAGCAGATCGTCCTCGATCATCAACTTGACCATGTTGTCCCCGCCCATGAGCCAGAGGATGTCGTCCCGCATGATGATCGTCTCGATGTCGGGGTTGATGATCGGCAGATTTCCCCGCTCGATGCCGATGATCGTCGCGCCGTACTCCGCCCGGATCCCGCAGTTTTTAATGGATTTTCGCACATACGGCGAGTCCGTTCCGATGCGGAAAGGCAGGCAGGCCAGCTGTCTCTCTTCGGGAATCCCATAGAAGGCCTGGCCCTTGATGTACTCCTTCAGCCGCACATCCTTACGCTCGGTATACTCGATGCAGTGGTCCTCCTCCAGCAGCATGGTGCAGGCGTCGACCTCATCTCTGGTTCCCATCATATGCAGCAGATCTCCCTGGTGTACCTCGTCATCTTTTGTCGGCATATTGATCGATTTCCCGTCGCGGATGATCCGGATGATGGTCACACGGAAGGCCGGATCGCTCGCAAAATCGAAGATGGTCTTCCGTTCGTCCGTATCGATGACCTTGAACTCCGCGATGAACAGGGATTCATTCAGCCAGTGGACATCCCCCTTCATGCCGCGCTCCTTCTTCTGCTTCGCCAGCGTGTGCTCGGAGAAGTTCGCGACGAAGCGCATCTGCATGTTGATGGTGACGCCGGAGAGCCAGTCCGAGCGAATGATGAGGAGGACCGGCACGAAGGCGATCAGCAGCAGGAGGATAAACGGGATCCGAAGCAGCTGCCGCAGCACCAGGGCGACGAAGCAGCCGGCGATCAGAACGCGGATCGCACGCAGCGTGATCAATGGAAGCCGGTTGGCCCTGTGCTTGGTCCACAGCTTCACGTACAGGCCGCTGTCCACGCCGAACATGAAATTGATGAAGGGGATCATGCAGAGAATGATGACCCCTGCGGCAGGGGCTTCCGCCGCAAATCCCGAATCTATGTATTCGCCGATCATTGGCTCCAGAAACCTGGTCCCGGTGAAATAGATGATGAACATGAAAATGGAGCAGATCCCCGTCCTGAGCGCCACCTTGCCGGTGAAGGCATACCAGTCGGGATCCATCGAGAAAAGGTTCTGCTCGGACGACGTGTTCCGCTTGAGGAAGATTTTCAGTTTTCTCGGCAGATGTTTGTCATAGAACTGGAACTCTCTCTCCGACAGTTTGATGAACATCGGCGTGCAGAAGGCTGTAATGACGGAAACGCAGACGATGATCGGGTAGAGTTTGCTGCTGATCACGCCCAGGTTCATCCCCAGTGTGGCTACGATAAAGGAAAACTCTCCGATCTGTACCATACTCGAGCCGCCCCTGATCGCCGTATACAGCGTCTGCCCGGAAAGCAGAATGCCGATGGTTGCGAACAGTTTCTGTCCGAGGATGGTAACGATGCTCAGGATCAGAATGGGGCCGATATATTCCACGAGCAGCTCCGGCTGGATCAGCATCCCTACCGTGACGAAGAAGATCGCACCGAATAAATCCTTGATGGGCTTTACGAGTCGTTCGATCATCTCGCCCTTCACCGTTCCCGCGAGGATGGATCCGGCAAGGAATGCACCGAGCGCTGAGGAAAAGCCGATCTCGTTGGCGATCACTACCATGAGCAGGCAGATGGCAAGTGACAAAACGACCAGCAGCTCATCATTGAGCAGGGCCGATACCTTCTTCAGCACCGACGGAATAATGTAGATTCCGACCAGGAGCCAGATGACAAGGAAAATGACCAGAAGTCCGATTTTCTCCAGAAGTTCCGTACCGGAGACGTTCTGGCTGACCGAGATCGTGGACAGGATGACCAGCATGAAGATGCCGGCGATATCCTCAATCACCAGGGCCCCGAGCACCATCTGGGCAAAGCCCTGTTCCTTGAGTTCATACTCCTCATAGGCCTTCATGATGATCATCGTCGATGACATGGAGAGCATCCCCCCGAGGAAAATGCAGTCCATCTTGCCCCAGCCCATCAGATGGCCGACTCCCGTACCGATCAGCAGCATGGCGGCCATGACCGTAATCGCGATGGTAAAGGCGCTGCCGCCGACTGTGGCGATCTTTTTGAAGCTGAACTCAAGCCCAAGACCGAACATGAGAAAGATCACGCCGATCTCCCCCCACACTTCGATGTCCGTCTGCTCCACGATGGTCGGCAGGTACAGGAAGTTCGGGCTGATCAAAAAGCCCGCAATAATATAGCCCAGCACGACCGGCTGTTTCAACTTACGGAATATCAATGTCACGATGCTTGCGACGATCAGGATCAGTGCCAGATCGGCAATCAGGCTCTCAAGATGCAAGAGACTTTCCTTTCGGGAACATGAGTACAGGCTTACTTTACCTTATTATAGCATAACTGCGCCAGTTCATGTATATCTTTACCAAATCCCCCCTCTAGCATCAGCGGCGGCCCCGCGGCGGGCCATTCGCGGACCGAAATCTGCGGCATACCCCCGGGGTCTTCCCCCGACTCGGACCTGCCCGGCTGAGCATGGCATCTGTTGCGGACCCGGACCAGTTTCTCCGGGAAAGACGCTCCGCTTTCGCAGCCTAGAAAGGCCCGATGCCGCATCTCCCGCTGCGGCTCCTCCCGGCTGGAGACCAGAATGATCCGGTCCGCATAGGGCAGGATCCGCTGCATCTGCGCCCCGGTTCCTGTCCCCGCATCGATCACGATGCAGTCGAATCGGCCGCTGCCCAGCAGGGCCGGAAGCAGCAGGTCGATTTCCTCCGGCTCCGCCATGCTCAGGGGATTGGCGCCGGGAGACGCCGCGAACAGTTCTGTCCCGTAGGGATCTCTCACAAAATACTCCTCCGCAAACGGCAGCCTGCCTTCATCCGCGGTCAGGTGGTACAGGTATTCTCCGGCCGTTCGCATCCCGGCCGGCATCTTCATGTAGAGCGGAGAAGACTCCGTCCCTTCAAAGGACAGGTATAAAACACGCTTCCCTTCGAACCGGCTGAGCTCCTGCGCCAGGGCCATGGCAAGCGTCGTACACCCGCACCCTCCCTGCCAGCTGACAAAGGTGAACACATCGACCCGGTCCGGCCGGCCTGCAGCGGGCCGGCGGCCGGTGAGTTTCTCATAGACCTGGTAGATCTGCGCCAGCATGGCAGCGGAGGGGCTGTATTTGTCGATCGTGAAACGATCTCCCCTGCCGGCCCCTTCTCCTGCCTCTGCCGCCCGCTCGCTCAAGCGGACCAGGTTGCCTCCGTAAATCCGTTCGATCCCTTCCTGGTCCCACAGAATGAGGTCAAAACTCTCTCGGAAGGCCTGCCCGCCGGCGTGCCATCGCTCGCAAAACGTCCCGCAGGAGAGCAGGCTCAGATCCATCGTCCGGTCTCCGATGAGGAGCGCCCTGGCCAGCGCCTTCCCGTAAGCACCGTCATCGGTTACAATTGCAAGTTTCATGTGTTCCATTTTTCCCTCCATCCCATACCCATGATATGGATGCCTATATTTTACCTTTGCTGACATATTCTGTCAACTAATGGTCAGGAGAAAAACAAAAGAAAAGAGGATGCTACCCGGACTTTTTTCTGCTATAATATGCGTGTTATGTTTCAATCATTTGCTGGAAAAATCATTATTACATTTCTCATGTCCATGGTTCCCGTCATCGAGCTCAGGGGCGCGCTGCCCTCAGGCGTGGCGATGGGGCTTTCGCCCTGGACTGCCTTTGCAGTCAGCGTAATCGGCAATATGGTGCCGGTCCCCTTCATCATCCTGTTCATCCGCCGGATCCTGGACTGGATGAAACGGTTCGAGAAATTCCGCCAGATCGCGGAGAAGCTCGAAAACAAGGCAAAAAAACACGAGGACAAAATCGTAAAATACGAAGCCCTCGGTTTGTTTATTCTCGTAGCGCTGCCGCTCCCCGGAACCGGCGCCTGGACCGGCTCTCTCGTCGCGGCTATATTCGATCTGCGCCTGCGCAGCGCGGTGCCCGTGATCTTTGCCGGCGTTGTGACGGCCGGTCTGATCGTTCTCTTTATCACCTACGGTGTCGTTCTGATCGCCTGATCTCACTTCCGGCTGGTCACCCAGTACATGGTGCCTACGAAGAAGCCTCCGCCGACGATGTTGCCGAGCGTAACGGGCAGCAAATTCTTCACGAAGAAGTTCCCCCAGCCGAGGGCCGACGTATCCAGCCCCAGCATCTGCACCCACGCCTCATTTCCGGAGGCGATGATTCCAGATGGGATAAAGTACATATTCGCAACGCTGTGCTCGAATCCGCCGATGATGAAGAGGCCGATGCAGAACCAGATGGCCAGCATCTTGCCGATTGCAACCTGCGCGCCTGTCGCCATCCAGATGGCCAGACAGACCATCCAGTTGCAGAGGATGCCGAGCACGAACGCCTTACCGAAGTCCAGACTGCACTTGCCGATCGCCGTCTTGATGGTGATTGCCCCGAGCAGGCCCTCTCCGTTTCCAAGAAGTCCCGTGTAATTCACCAGCGCAGCGATCAGAAGGGCTCCGACCAGGTTCCCTGCGTAGACGATGAGCCAGTTCCTGAGCATGGCACCGACCCCGAACCTCTTATCGAAGAGTCCCGTGACCATCATGCAGTTGCCGGTAAACAGCTCCGCCCCGCAGAGCACGACCAGCATCAGTCCGACCGGGAATACCGCCCCCGCGACCACTTTACCCAGCCCGAAGGTGGAAGGATCCGCCACCAAATTAAAGGAGGCCACCGTCGACGCGTAGGCGCCGAAAGCGATATAGGCTCCTGCCAGTATGCCCAGCAGGAACAGTTTCCAGACCGGTGCACTGGCCTTAAAATCCCCGGAAGCCGATACCTTCTCCAGGATCTCTTTCGTTGTAAGTACGTTCATCTTTATTCTCCTCCGTATGCACGGAATATAACGGTTGAATTCTGTCCGCCAAAGCCAAAGGCATTGGACATGGCGGCGCGCACCTGCTGCCCGGTTCTAGTCTCCGTGACGAAATCCAGGTCTTCCACCGGCTCCTGCAGATTCAGCGTCGGAGGGAGCACTCCCGTCCGGATTGCTTTAATGCAGGTGATTGCTTCGGTAATTCCGCCGCCGCCCATCATGTGCCCGGTAGCCGCCTTGGTCGAACTGACCGCGGGCCTATGCTGCCCGAACACCGCCTGCATGGCCCGTGCCTCCGCCAGATCTCCCTTCGGTGCGCCTGTGCCGTGCGCGTTGATGTAATCGATCATCTCCGGCTCCAGATGCGCCCGTTCCAGGGCCCTGCGCATACAGGCCGCTGCCCTGCTGCCTTCCTCCTCCGGCGCCGTCACGTGATAGGCGTCGTTGTTGTTCGCCCATCCCGCAAGCTCCGCGTAGATCTTCGCCCCGCGGCTTTTCGCGTGGGAGAGCGTCTCCAGCACCAGCGCGCCGCCGCCCTCTCCCATGACAAAGCCCTTCGCCGCCGCGTCAAACGGCCGGCAGGCCCGGTCCGGATGTTCATTGTCTCTCGACAGAGCTCTCGCATTGGCCAGAGAATAGATGACCAGCGGGCAAAGAGTGGAATCTGCCCCCACCGCCAGCATGGCATCCGCTTCTCCTGCAAGCAGCTGCATGGCGCTCATGAGGATCGCGTCGCCGCCGGATGCGCAGGCCGTCGATATGGTAAAACTGGGTCCGGTGATCCCGTATTCGATGGCGATCTGCCCCGCTGCGATATTGCCCAGTATGCGCGGCACAAACCTGGGTCCCACATTCTTGTGAACCGCATTGGTCAGGACCTCCTGCGTCGCGGCAATCGTATCGATCCCCGACATCGCAGTCCCCATGGCGATCCCGCAACGCTCCGGATCCGCCGGAATGCTGCCGTCCGCCGCATCCGACAGGGCTTCCCTTGCCGCTGCGAAGGCGTACTGAGTGAATGCGTCCGTTTCATGGATTAGTTTCGCTGGCATGTGGTCTTCCGGCCGAAACGCCCGGACCTCCCCCGCGATCCGCACGGCGAGCTCAGATGCGTCAAAAGCCGAGATCTCCCCGATTCCGCAGGCGCCTTTGATCAGATGCTCCCAATATTGATCTGTACCGATGCCGAGCGGGGTCACAGCCCCCATCCCGGTCACCACGATTCGTTCTCTCTCTTTCATAACATTATCATTTTACCTGTTTCCGCCGCCTGGAGCAAGGATTGTGTACTCATCTATTGCAACAGGATTTTCCTATGGTATAATAGCAAAAACGGATAAGTGAAGAGGTACGCATATGCATCTGAATCAGATCCACAGTTTTCTCGCGGTCAGCAAGACGCTGAACTTCACGGGCGCCGCCCGCCAGCTCGGCGTTCCCCAATCGACCATCAGCCGGCAGATCAACGATCTGGAGACCCAGCTCGGGGTCCGGCTCTTTTATCGTACCAAGCGGGACGTGCAGCTGACCGATGAGGGGCGGATCTTCCTCCCCTATGCACAGGAGATCGCCGACGCTGCCCGCAAGGGGTCCTACGCGGTCCGCAAGCTGCACGAGGGTGCCTCCGGCCACCTGTCGATCGCGGTGGTGAGCGCGGCAGAGCAGTTTCTCTCCGGTGCGCTCGCTGCCTTTCATCAGGAATATCCCGACATCAGCATCAGCATCACGCCCATTTCCGGAGGCATGAGCCTCATGGACGACACGGATGCTCCCTATGATTTCTGGCTCCTGTACCGGGACATGCTCCTCGACCCGGAGCAGTTCGACTATCTCCACCTGCCGCCGGTACCTCTCTGCATCGCGCGGCATGCCGCAAAGGCTGGTCCGTCCGCGGAGGGCGATCTTTCCAACGAGCGCTTTATCCTGCTCTCCGAGGAAGAGGATCCCATCCTCTATATGCAGGGCCTGAACTACTGCAGGACGCACCGGTTTACGCCGAAGGTCTCGGCTGCCTTTGAAGACCTGTCCTCCGTGCTTCTGTCGGTGAGCGCCGGGCTCGGCGTTTCCATCCTGCCGCAGTCCGTTCTTGGCGGCGCATCTTCTGATTCCATCAGCGCCGTACCGATTCCGGAGAGCAGCTACGATCTGGACTGCATCGCAGCCTGGAAGCCGTCTCTTCTGAATCCCGCTGCAGCGCTCTTCGTGGAAATTCTGAAGAACATGAAAGGCTGAATCCTCCCGGGCAAGCAAAAAGCCTCAGGATGTGACCCTGTCCTGAGACTTCCTGCCGATTGAGGAGGCTGCTTCCGTTAATATTCTCTATTTTTCCGTCGAATCGCTTACCAACGCTTTCAGCTGTTCGAACAACTCCGGATGAGACCGTTTCACGCTGGTCGGCTTGTAATCCTCTCTCGTGGTAGTATAGTGCACCGTCTCCGCTTCATGGCAGAGTTCTCCTGTCGTCTCGTTAAAGACCTGATACCGAAAGTACATTCTGATTCCCGTGAATTTATACAGTTCCATATCAACTCTGAACTTGTCGCCGAATCTCAGGAAACTGATAAAGGTCGCCTTTGATTCGGTGAATGGAACGATGATCCCCTGCCGCTCGATTTCGGGGTACGGAATCAGGTTTGCCTCCATCCAGGCCATCCGGGCCTCCTCCAGAATCCTCAGGTAATTGGAATGATGAATGACGCCCATCCTGTCCGTTTCGTAATAGTTAACTTCACGGCTGTAACTCCACATATCGACTCGCCTTCTTTCTTATTTTCTCTTCAGTTCCCCTGCTTCCAGATCCTTCTCCGCCTGCTGCTTCAGGGCGTAGTGCATCTTCTTGCCTGTCGCGGTCATGGGCAGGCTGTCTACGATCTTATACCATCTTGGCCGCTTGTAGGCGGACAGCATCGGTGTGTTCAGGCAGAAGTCGAAGACATCCTTGATCGTCAGATCCGGATCCTTCGGTACGATATAGGCAGCGATGGCCTGGCCTCTGGCCTTGTCCGGAACTGCCGTGACCATGCAGTCAGCTACCCTGTCAAAGTCGTTGATCGCCTCTTCGACCTGGGTTGGGTAGACGTTCTCGCCCGCGCTGATGATCATGTCATCCTTCCGGCCGTTGATGGTAACGTAAAGGTGCTCATCCCACGTACCGATGTCGTTGGTGTACATCCAGCCCTTGTAGAACTTCTTGTCCTGCTCTTCCGGGTTGTTGTAATAGCTGTAAGTGGTCTTGCCCGGACAGTACAGAATGACCTCACCGACGGTCTCACTGTCCATCGGAACGAGCTCGTCCGGCTCCGCCTTGCGGTCTTCGTAGATCTTGACCACGCGCACCTCATCGTCGATGCAGCTGCCGCCGACGCTGCCGGCAAAATCCGGCAGATCATACGGCCGCAGGAAGGAGTTCCAGAAGGTCTCTGTTGTCCCGTATCCGTTCAGAATGTTCGGGGTGAGCACTTCCAGGAATCTCTCGCATGCCGCCTTCTCCAGCGGTGCTCCCATGGTGACGAGTCCTCTCAGCGAAGAGATGTCCGCGGGATCCTTCTCCTGGGTTCTGGCCAGCATCTCCAGCGAAGACGGGGATCCCGTCAGGTAGGTGATGTGGTATTTCTCCACATAGTTGAGCGTGACTCTCGGAGAGAACGCGCGCATCAGCACCAGAGTCGCTCCTACAAAGAAGGTCGGGCAGGTTCCGCCGGAATGGCTGCCGCCTCTGTGGAAGAGCGGCGTCATGTTCATGCAGACATCCTTACAGTTCAGCGGATAGTGCATGATCGCATCGTGAGCGGACAGGACTTCGTTGATGTCATTGAGCGGTACGTTCTTCGGCAGCGCCGAGGTTCCGCTCGTGCACATGCGGACGACCTCATCGTAGATGTGATGCGGGAAGTCCATGGCCGGCGCGTCCTTGCTGTGATGCTTCACATAGTCCGCATAATGAATATGTCCAAGCGGCACATCTTCACCGTCCAGATTGTCAGCCATGATCAGCCGCAGCGGCTTAAAAGAGGAAAGCTTCGCAGCCTCTGCAACCATATCCTTCATCTCGGCGCAGTAGATCACGACCTTCGGCTCGTTGTGCTCGATCAGTCTCGCTACCTCACCGGGGGACAGCTTGTAGTTGGCCAGGTTGATGATCGCTCCCACCTTACGAGGCGCGATGTAGGTGAAGCAGAACTCCGGACAGTTATTCAGAATCGACATGACCACGTCGTTCTTGCCGACGCCGTCTTCCTTCAGGGCGTTCGCCAACATGTTGCACTCTTCATCCAGTTCCTTATATGTCCAGCTCTTATCCACACTGGGATCGATCAGCGCCATCTTGTTCCCATAGCGTCTGACGTTTCTCAAAAATCCGTTTAACCAGGTATATTCATGTTCAAAGGTTTCGATGAACATTCTATCATCGTAGGTTCTCTTAGCTTCCATGACAATACTCCTCCTTTTTATCATAAAGTAATAATTCATTATCTGCATTATATAATAGCAAATATTGCTTGTCAACCCATGATCATAATAAAATAGACCGCCGCACCCCCAGGGGTGCAGCGGCCCATGCAGATCCGAACATCCGGATCACTTTTCTTTTTTATTTGAAATACTCCACCGCCGATGCGAACATCTGCATGTCATACCGGCCCGGAACGTTCTTATAGAGCCCGTCTCCGATTCTCTCGGCATGACCCATCTTGCCGAAGACGCGGCCGTCCGGAGAGGTCATACCCTCGATCGCGTACATGGATCCGTTCGGGTTGAACATGATGTCTCCGGTCGGATTCCCTTCGAAGTCGACGTACTGAGTGGCGATCTGGCCGTTTGCCGCCAGTTCCTGCAGGACCTCTTCCGGCGCGATCAGCCTGCCCTCTCCGTGGGAAATCGGCACGGTGTAGATCTCGCCCAGGCCTGCCTTTGTGAGCCACGGCGACTTGTTGGAGGCCACGCGGACGCGAACCAGCTTCGACTGGTGGCGCGCGATCTCGTTAAAGGTCAGGGTCGGGCAGTCCTCATCGGTTTCGATGATCTTCCCGTAAGGCACAAGGCCCAGTTTGATCAGGGCCTGGAACCCGTTGCAGATGCCGGCAGCCAGTCCGCCGCGCGCATCCAGCAGGTCGGTCACCGCCTCGGTCACCGCAGGATTGCGGAAGAAGGCCGTGATGAATTTACCGGAGCCATCCGGCTCATCGCCGCCGGAGAATCCACCCGGAATGAAGAACATCTGGGCGTCAGCAAGCTTTCCGGCAAACTCCTCGACCGACCGGGAGATGGCGTCCGCGCTGAGGTTGCGGATGATGCAGATCTCGGGATCCGCCCCCGCTGCCGCGAAGGCTCTCGCCGAATCGTACTCGCAGTTGGTTCCCGGGAAGGCCGGGATCAGAACCTTTGGCCTTGCCGTGCGGACGATCGGCCCGCCGGAAGGCACCGCATCAGCGCCCATGTCCATGTCGCCCTGCTCCGCGCTGTCATATCTCAGATCCGGCAGATCCTGCGCTGCCGGCTTGATGTTGAACGGATAGACCGACTCCAGCTTGCCTTCATAGATTTCCTGCAGCTCAGCAAGCGTGATGCTCTGTCCGCCGCAGCCGCAGGTGATGCATGGCTCCTGCGTCGTCTGTCCGAGCAGGATGCATCCTCCCTTCGGATCTCCGACGAAGGATTCTGCTGCATCCATCTCGCCTTCCACCTCGAGGATGAAGGAGCCGTAGCTCCATCCGAAGATACCCTTCATCTGTTCGCCCGCGATACCCGGCTGGTAGGAGAAGCCGATCCGGTTGCCGAAGGCCATCTTCATGATGCCCTCCGCGATTCCGCCAAAGCCCGGCGTCCATGCCGCACAGAGTCTTCCTTCTGCCGCCAGGGCGCGCACGATATCGAAGTTCTTCTTCAGGGAATCCAGATCCGGCAGACCCTCCTCATTCAGAGCAGACTGTAGCAGGTATACCTTGTGGCCGGCAGCCTTAAGCTCAGGAGAAACTACCTGGTCCGCCTCAGCCGTCGTAATGGCGAAGGATACCAGCGTCGGCGGCACATCGAGGTCTTCAAAGGATCCGCTCATGGAGTCCTTACCGCCGATGGCGGCAGCCTCAAGGCCGATCTGTGCCCGCAGAGCGCCCAGCAAGGCCGCGAACGGCTTGCCCCAGCGCGCGGGATCCTTGCCCAGTTTTTCGAAGAATTCCTGGAAGCTGAGGTAGGTCGCTTCTTTCGCATCTCCGGCCGCGCAGATCAGCTTGCAGACCGAATCGACGACGGAGAGGTATGCTCCGTGATAGGGGCTTGCTTTCATGATGAAGGGATTGTAGCCCCAGGACATGATGGATACCGTCGAAGAAGTGCTCTTCTCTACGGAGATCTTCTGGGCCATGACCTGCGCCGGGGTCCGCTGGTATTTGCCGCCAAACGGCATCAGCACCGTTCCCGCGCCGATCGTGGAGTCAAATTTCTCCGACAGTCCCTGCTTGGAGCAGACGTTTAAGTCTGCCGCCATTGCCTTATAGTTGTCAGTGAACGTACCGGTCACTTCCTTCACGGGCAGCGCTGCCTTCGGGGCCTGCACGGTGATGTGCTTGTCCGCTCCGTTGGAATCCAGGAAGGAGCGCGCGATGTCCACGATGGTCTTGCCTCTCCAGTGCATGACCAGCCTCGGCTCCTCGGTCACTTCCGCTACGACCGTCGCTTCGAGATTCTCTTCCGCAGCGATTTCGAAGAAGCGGTCCTTGTTTCCCGGAGCAATCACGACCGCCATTCTCTCCTGAGATTCACTGATGGCGAGTTCGGTGCCGTCGAGGCCTTCATACTTCTTGGGAACGACATCCAGATCGATGTCGAGTCCGTCCGCGAGTTCTCCGATTGCAACGGATACACCGCCCGCGCCGAAGTCGTTGCAGCGGCGGATCATCCGGGAAGCTTCCGGATTTCTGAAGAGTCTCTGCAACTTGCGCTCTTCCGGCGCATTACCCTTCTGGACTTCTGCGCCGCAGTTCTCCAGGGAGGATACGTCGTGGGATTTCGAGGATCCGGTCGCGCCGCCGCAGCCATCTCTTCCGGTCTTGCCGCCGAGCAGGATGACGATATCGCCGGGCTCCGGCCGCTCACGAATGACGTTCGCCGCAGGCGCTGCACCGACGACCGCGCCGAGTTCCATATGCTTGGCCGCATAGCCGTCGTGGTAGATCTCCTCGACCAGTCCGGTCGCAACGCCGATCTGGTTGCCGTAGGAGGAGTATCCGTCTGCCGCGGATGTCACGATCTTTCTCTGGGGCAGCTTGCCTTCCAGGGTCTGATCCAGCGGTCTGGTCGGATCGGCCGCGCCGGTGATGCGCATCGCCGTATATACATAAGCTCTGCCCGACAGCGGGTCTCTGATCGCGCCGCCGATACAGGTGGCTGCGCCGCCAAACGGCTCGATTTCCGTCGGGTGATTGTGGGTTTCATTCTTGAAGAGCAGCAGCCAGTCTTCTTCCTGCCCGTCGATCTTTGCCTTGATCTTGACGGTACAGGCGTTGATCTCCTCGGACTCATCGAGTCCCGGCATCTTGCCCTGCGCCTTCAGGACCTTGGCCGCGATCGTTCCGAGATCCATCAGAGTGACCGGCTTGGTTCTGCCGAGGTCCTTTCGGATCTGCAGGTAGTCTTCGTAGGCCTTCTGCAGAATGCCGCTGTCATCGCCCTCGAAGGAGACGTCATCGATGACCGTATTGAAGGTCGTATGTCTGCAGTGGTCTGACCAGTAGGTATCGATCATCCGAATCTCCGTCAGCGTTGGCGGACGGTTTTCCTCGCGGAAATACGCCTGGCAGACGAGCAGGTCATCCAGATCCATGGCAAGGCCGAGATCGTCCACCATGGCCTGCAGCCCGTCCTCTTCCAGCTCGTTAAAACCTTCGATGACCGCCACATCCGGCGGCGCATCGTAGACCACCTTCAGGGTCTGCGGCAGGTCCAGGTCAGCTTCCCGGGTCTCAACCGGATTGATCACGTGCTTTTTGATTGCCTCCAGCTCCGCATCGGAGAGATCCCCTTCCAAAGCGTAGACTCTGGCGTAGGCCACCAGCGGCCGCTCCTGCTGCGCGATGATCTGGATGCACTGCGCCGCGGAATCAGCCCTCTGGTCGAACTGACCGGGCAGGGCTTCTACCGCGAACACTTTCGCTTCGCCAAGCGCCGCCTCCTCGAGGTCCCTGTAGACCAGATCGACCTGCGGCTCTGAAAACACATTTGCGATGGATGTCTCGAACAGTTCCTGCTCTACATCCTCTACGTCATATCGATTCAGAATGCGAACCTTGCTGAGGGAATCGATCCCAAGGAAGGTCTTCGCTTCGGAGAGAAGCGCCCTCGCCTCACTTGCCTGGCTCTCCTTCTTCTCAACATATACTCTGTAAACCATCGATTACTCCCTTCCCGCGGCCAGCGCCCGCTGACCGATGTCTGTCCTGTAGAACGCTTTTTCGAAGTTGATTTTCCTGACATTTTCATAGGCGTCCGCAATCGCTTCCTCAAGGGTATCCGCGACCGCTGTTACGCCGAGGACTCTGCCGCCGCTGGTCAGCAGACGCCCTTCATCTTCGCCCTGGCCTGCCTTTGCGCCGGCGATGAAGACGCAGGCGTTCTCGTCCATTTCACCGATCTCCATCGGAAAGCCCTTCTCATAGCTGACCGGATATCCGCCGGAGGCCATGACGACGCAGCAGGAGAACTTGTCCGCGAACTTCACTTCCACATCCGCCAGGCGCTCATCCGCGACCGCCTCCATGATGGTGAAGAGATCGCTCTCAAGCAGCGGCAGAACCACCTGGGTCTCGGGGTCTCCGAACCGGCAGTTGTACTCGATGACCTTCGGGCCGTCCGCCGTGATCATCAGGCCGAAGTAGAGGCAGCCCTTGAAGGTCCTGCCTTCCGCATTCATGGCCTGCATCGTCGGCAGGAAAATCTCCTGCATGCAGCGGTCCGCAACTTCCTTCGTATAATATGGATTCGGGGCGACCGTCCCCATGCCGCCGGTGTTCAGTCCCTGATCTCCGTCCAGGGCCCGCTTGTGATCCTGCGAGGACACCATCGGCACGATGGTCTTGCCATCCGTAAAGGACAGCACGGAAACCTCGGGTCCGGTCAGGAATTCTTCGATGACGATCTGATTGCCGGAGTCTCCGAATTTCTTCTCTTCCATCATGGACCGGACCGCCGCCTTCGCATCCTCTCTCGTCTCTGCGATGATGACCCCCTTGCCCAGGGCCAGTCCGTCGGCCTTCACGACCGTCGGGATCGGGGCCGTCTCCAGATATGCAAGCGCCGGCTCCATCTCTGTAAACACCTCGTAGCGGGCCGTCGGGATCCCGTACTTCTTCATCAGATCCTTCGCGAAGACCTTGCTCGCCTCGATGATCGCGGCGTCCTTTGTCGGGCCGAAGCATTTGATGCCCAGCGCCTCAAGCCGGTCAACACAGCCCATGGCCAGAGGATCGTCCGGCGCCACTACGGCGAACGCTACCGGATTTTCTTCAGCGAACCGGACGATGCCGTCCAGGTCCGTCGCTCCGATATTCACGCAGACCGCATCCGCCGCGATCCCGCCATTGCCCGGCAGCGCGTAGATCGTATCGATCTGCCTATTCTCTCTGAGTTTCTTAATAATCGCATGCTCGCGGCCGCCGCCGCCAACTACCATTACCTTCATATGCGCACCTCTCAGTTTTCTTAATGCTTAATGGTGGAAGAGTCTGACGCCGTTGCACGCCATGACGACCCCGTATTCATTGCAGGTTTTGACGACTTCCTCATCCCGGATGGACCCGCCCGGCTGCACCACGTAGGATACGCCGCTCATGTGTCCTCTCTGGATGCTGTCTCCGAACGGGAAGAAGGCATCCGATGCCAGAGATGCTCCGGTAATCCCGGACAGATACTCCTTCTTCTCTTCTCTCGTCAGCGGGGCCGGCTGCTCGGTGAAGTACTTCTGCCAGTTGCCTTCCGCGCAGACATCTTCTTCGTATTCGTTGACATAGCCGTCGATCGCATTGTCGCGGACCGCTCTCGGCAGGTCTTCCTTAAACGGCAGGTTCAGCACCTTCTCGTGCATCCGCAGGTGCCACGTGTCCGCCTTGCTTGCGGCCAGTCTGGTGCAGTGGATTCTCGACTGCTGGCCCGCGCCGACACCGATGCACTGTCCGTCCATGGCAAAGCAGACGGAATTGGACTGGGTGTATTTCAGCGTGATCAAGGCGATGATCAGGTCGGTCTTCGCCTCATCCGGCAGTTCCTTATTCTCTGTGACGATGTTCTCAAGCAGACTCTCATCGATCTTGATGTTGTTGTGTCCCTGCTCGAAGGTGATCCCGAAGACCTGTCTTCTCTCCTGCTCCTCCGGCTCGTAGTCCGGATCGATGGCGATCACATTGTAGCCGCCTTTTTTCTTACCCTTCAGGATCTCCAGAGCTTCATCCGTATAGCCCGGCGCGATGACGCCGTCGGAGACTTCTCTCTTGATGATGCTCGCGGTCACTTCATCGCATACGTCCGACAGGGCGATGAAATCTCCGAAGGAGCACAGGCGGTCGGTCCCGCGCGCTCTCGCATAGGCGCAGGCCAGCGGAGAATCATCGAGTCCTTCGATGTCGTCCACGAAATAGGCTTTTTTCATTTTCTCAGGCAGTTTCTTGCCGACGGCCGCCGAGGTCGGGCTGACGTGCTTGAAGGAGGTCGCTGCCGGGAGCCCGGTCGCTTCCTTCAGCTCCTTCACGAGCTGCCAGGAATTAAAAGCATCCAGGAAGTTGATGTAGCCGGGACGTCCGTTCAGGATGGTGATCGGAAGTTCCCCGCCCTCTCTCATATAGATCTTCGCCGGCTTCTGGTTCGGATTGCATCCGTATTTCAGTTCGAATTCTTTCATGGATCGTTCCTCCTTATTTCTCAAACTTGTTGATCAGCCGTTCGTCATACTCGCCTGTCTTCGGGTCCGTATAGCGCACATACAGCGATATTTTATTTGCGGCATCCAGATTCCTCCACAGTTCATCGGTAAATTCATCGATGTCCTCCGGAACATTGATCCGTTCCGGCTCGCCCGCAAAGGTCGGCAGCGGGTTGCCGTCACATTCGTAGGTATGGATGAAATGTCCCAGCCCCGCTTCCGGCTCGTAGCTGTAGGTATATCTGCCGCAGCGGTTGCCGTCCGGGTCCTCGCTCTTGAGGATGCTCATCTTATATGCAAAGGCAGGTCCGTCCTCACCTTCCCCGAAGGTGATCATTCCGCTGATCCGCGGGGTGAGGTTCGGATGATCCGGCTCGAACTGCCGGGTCTCAAGAGCCTGCTCGAAGGACTTGCCTTCAGCCAGGAAGTCGTAGATCGTATCGGTCTGGTCACCGTTGGTCACGATCAGATTGTTACCGTGGCTGTGAAGCGCCGCGTAGATGATCAGCGATGGATCCTCCACCTTCGACGGGTCGAACGGCTCGGTGTAGAGCGCCCCGTCCTTCAGGGTGAAGACGCGGTTTCTGCTGTTGTCCGACCGGCCCATGATAAAGTAGGCACAGACGGCCTTGCCCGTCTCCTTCGCCTGTCCGATTACAATGCCCCGGCCCGGATATGTGTTGTCTGCCAGGAGTTTTCCGATTGTCTCGATCTGGTACTGTTTCGTACGTGCGTTTTTCTCCATCATTAACCTCTTCGCTACTTTCTCGGCTGCCTGCGGCAGGATCTGCCACTCAGCCTCCGCCATGACGCGCTTCTGCAATATCTTCGGTGTATCGTTCTTTTTGATCATCACGGCTTTCTGCATGATGATCTGACCCCCGTCAGGGATCTCGTTAACATAATGTACGGTGGCTCCGGTGACCTTGACCCCATATTCCAACGCCATCTCGTGCACCTTCAGCCCGTAGCATCCCTTGCCGCAGAAGGCCGGGATCAGGGACGGATGCACATTGATGATCCGGCGGTCATACCGCTTCACGAAATCCGCGCTCAGGATGGACATGAAGCCCGCCAGCACGATCATTTCGATGTCATGCTTCTCGAGTTCCTCCAGGATCCCCCGCTCGAAGGCCTCCTGGCTTCCGGCCTGTTTTCTCGTCACCACGGCCGTTTCGATGCCGGCGTCTTCAGCCCGCTTCAGGCCGTGTGCGATGGCATTCGATGAGAGCACCAGAGCGATTCTGCCGTGCCGGAGCACGCCGTCCCTCTGCGCATCGATCAGCGCCTGCAGATTGGTTCCGTTCCCTGAGATCAGAACCGCGATCTTTGTTTTTACCAAAGGATCACCCCCTCATCCGACTTGACGACTTCGCCCAGCATGTAGGCGTCCTCGCCTGCCTCCCGCAGGGTCTGCACGGTCTGCGGAGCATCCTCCGCCGCCACGATGCAGATCATACCCACGCCCATGTTGAACGTATTGTACATATCGTGCTCCGAGATGCTCCCCGTCTCCGCGATGTGGCGGAAGATCGGGAGCACGCGCACGTCGTCCTTCTTGATCTTAGCGGACAGGCCTTCCGGCAGACTGCGCGGAATGTTCTCATAGAATCCGCCGCCGGTGATGTGGGCCACGGCCTTGACCGGGACCTCATCCAGAAGCTGCAGCACCGGCTTCACATAGATCTTCGTCGGTGTCAGCAGAGTCTCCAGCAGGCTTTTCCCGCCGAGCGCTTCGACCGGCGACTTGATATCGCTGTTCTCTACGTCAAATACCTTGCGGACCAGGGAGAAGCCGTTGGAATGAACGCCGCTAAGTCGGAGGCCAAGCGGTCTTAGGAAGACAATTTCATCACA
>JAZNNY010000034.1:0-29566 GCA_045580505.1 Lentihominibacter sp. | reverse complement strand
CTTGACACGTACGAGGCCTGAAATTTCAACAACAGTAAAAAATTGGTTATCCACAATGGGGATGGGATAAAATCGTATACAATTTTAAAAAACCTGTGGATAATGGGCGGAATCCTCAAAAAATCGGGAATCCGGGATTGTTGAAATAAAAGGCAGCAAAAAAGAACATAAGTTGACATAATACCGAACAAGCGGAGCGGCGAAAAAAATGTTAAAAGAAAGAATTGTCTACAAAAATGAATTGCCGGTCAATGTGATCACGGCGAATATCGAAGAGTATCCGATTCACTTTCACGATGACATGGAGGTCGTGTATGTACTGGAAGGAAGCGTCATCATGCGCAATGGATACTATACCTACACCTTGCGGCAGGGAGACATTTATATCCTGAACGATCGTGAGATGCACAGCTTCGAGAGTACGGGCGAGGATAACATGGTCATGATGCTGCAGTTGGATCTGACCTATTTCTCCAGATACTACGACAACCTGAAGAACAACTTCTTCGTAACAGATACGGAAGACGACAACGATGAGAGCCTGGATGTGCTGAAGAATATCCTGGCGCGCGTTATGATGGAGATCCTGCAGAAGGGATACGGGTACGAGCACAAGGTCATCGAGAGCACGCACAATCTGATCGCCTGTCTGATGGCGGACTTCCAGTACTTCGTCATGGAAGACGGCAAGTTCAAGAATGAAACGAAGAACAAGGGCAACAAGATCCTGGCCGGCCGTCTGAACCGGATCACCGATTATATGTACGACAATTACAACCGGAAGCTGACCCTGAGCGAGATCGCGGAGCGGGAGCACCTGAGCATCTACTACCTGTCGCACATCATCAAGGAGGCGACGGGCCTGAGTTTTCAGGACCTGCTGAGCTACATCCGCGTCGAGGAGTCGGAGAAGCTCCTGCTCGGGACCAATAAGAAGATCGGGGCGATCGCCGAGGAGACCGGATTCTCCGCGGTGCGCTACTATATCAAGCATTTCGAGCAGTGGTTCGGCATGCATCCGCTGGAATACCGGAAGAAATACATCGGCAAGATCTTCAGCAGAGAGATCGAGGCCAGGTACACCCTCTGTCCGCCGGCCCAGATCGAGGAGGCCATCCGCCGCCAGGTGACAGGAGTCTACGCGGATTACGTTGATAAGATGAAGACGAAGCCGGTGATCGTGGACGTGGATACCTACGACGACTATGCGGACGTTTACAAAGGCAGGCCTGCCCTTGCAGATCTGATGAGCCGGCCGGCGAACGCGGTTCTGGCGGTCCCGTTTGGCAAGCTGATGGCGATGAACGAGAACATCGTCGCCTCGGGTGACAATTACATTGTAACCACCCGCTGCAAGTTCCCCGGCAAGCTGGACAGTCTCAGCATCCTGATGTACAACTTCGATGAGAACATCGTCCGCTCCCTGAAGAGGATCGGTACGCAGGAAGATCTGCTTAGAATCAGCCGGCACTACGATGAAGAAACTGAGTTTCTGATCCGCTGCAACGGCTTTGACGGAGAGTTCCGGATCCTCCGCTGGCACCTGGACGCAGGCAACATCATCCGGCGCATAGAAAGTGCAACCGGACAGCAAGATGATACAGATCCCCGCCGGAAGCTCCTGGATGAACTGGCAACGGATGCAGCGGTTTCATCTGAAACATTCGCGGCTTCCGATGCCCTCAGCATCCGTGCGATCTTCAAAGGAATCGGAGCGGAACTGGTGCTGATAGACAGCAAATAAGTCTCGGAATCCCGCATAAATGTCATTGCAATGCATCTTGAACCGACTTAAAATTTATATAGCAATGAAAATATTGTTGCAATTCTGATAAATGATTTTTGGAGGTAGAGAGATGAAATTATTAATCATCGGAGCTGGCGGAGTTGGCACATCTGCAGCGAAAATCATCGCCAGAGCAGGAGCTGAAGGCGATTGGGCAGAGAAGGTCGTAGTAGCAGACTATGACGAAGAAAGAGCCAAGAAAGTAGCCAATGAAATCTGCGGCGGCGGCAAGTTTATCCCGGCCCAGATCAACGCGATGGACGCTGACAGCATCAAGGCTGTTGCTAAAGAGCACGACATCGATTTCGCAATGAATGCATGTGACCCGAGAATGAACGAGACTATATTTGATACATGCCTTGAGATCGGGATTGGATATCTGGACTGCGCTATGACACTGGGTACAGAGCATCCGGAAAAGCCGTATGAACTGGCAAACATCAAGCTGGGTGACTACCAGTTTGCTAAGCAGAAGGAATGGGAAGCTTCCGGCAACATCGCGATCTGCGGATCCGGCGTTGAGCCTGGGATGGCTGACGTATTTGCTAAGTATGCTGACAAGCACCTGTTCGACAAGATCGATGAAGTTAACGTCCGTGACGGCGACAACTACGGCAACACAGATTCCGACTTCGGATTCTCCGTATGGACCACCATCGAAGAATGTCTGCAGCCGCCGGTCATCTGGGAAAAGAACGAAGAGTTCCCGGAAGGTCACTGGTTCTGCACACCGCAGTTCTCTGAGCCTGAAATCTTCAACTTCCCTGGCGGCATCGGCGATGTTGAGGTTATCAACGTAGAGCACGAAGAAGTTCTGCTCGTACCGAGAGAAATCGACTGCAACAGATGTACATTCAAGTATGGCGTACCGGCTGACTTCAGAAAGAAACTGATGGTACTGTTCGAGTACGGTCTGTCCGACAAGAGAACGAAGATCAAGGTCGGCGATTCCGAGATCACACCGAGAGACTTCGTCTGCAAGGTTATCCCGTCTCCTGTTGACGCAACCATGACCATGACCGGTAAGGGCTGCGCAGGCACATGGGTCACCGGCTGGAAGGACGGCAAGTACAGATCCGTTTATCTGTATCAGATCGCGGACAACCAGGAGTGTATCTCCAAGTACACCACGAACTCCGTCGTTGCTCAGACTGCGGTAGGTCCTGTCATCATGATGGAACTGATTGCCAAGGGCATCTGGAACGAAGCTGGTGCATGGGGACCGGAACACTTCGATCCGGATCCATTCGTCGAGAGACTGGCCAAGTACGAGTTCCCGGCAGCAATCAAGGAAATGGATTCCGAGTATGCTGACGCTCTGAACGAGAAGGCATTCCTCGATGCAGTTTCCAAATAAGCTGAGAAACGAACATCCATAGACACCGAAATAAACGAAACCGCTGCGGTGAGAAATCACTGCAGCGGTTTTGCCTTTTGCCTTTAATCTTTAATCCTTAGTCTTTAATCTTCTTCGGCCTCATCACCGGTCACGAGCCACTTGCTGTCCTTCTTCTCAAGGGTCATGACGGTCTGCTCGGTTGTTTCGCCGGTTCCCATGATCTCCTCGGAATATTTGTCGAGGATGTCCGCGATCAGGTCATCCAGAACTTTAGCGATGATCGCATCCTGGCCGCCTTCGTTATAGACGTCCATGAGCTCGGTCATGTGTTCTTCAACATATTCTGTGGCCATCGCTTCGATCTCATCATTCACATCGATTTCATCGATCTTGTTCGGATCAAACCCGAAGGTCGTCGTCAGATTGACGCTGGCCTTGCCGTCTGCCTCTGTGATCTCCCCGATTTCATAGGATTTGACCAGACCCTTGAGCATCTTCCCGACGAACTCTTCCAGTTTGGCCTTCGTGGAATCGCTGAGCTCATCGGCGTCCATGCCGAGGGAAGAGGAGAACTGATCGTCCAGACTTTCCAGCTGCGTGAGGTCGGCGAGCGTACCGTCAGCTTCGAAAAGTTCCGGATCTGTATAGGCTTTCATTCCCTGCAGGTCTCCCTCCTGCAGGCAGCCCATGAATCCGTCAACGGTTGCCTTGATCTCATCCGTTTCATTGCTGCCTCCGGCGCCGCCGCATCCCGTCATCGGGATCAGGACCAGCAGCATGAGGGACAGCAGGGTAAGCAGTAGTTTCTTTCTCATAGTTCCGCACCTCCTGTTGGGTTTATTGTAGCAGAAATCCTCACTGCGCTCAATCATTGACACTCTCCCATTGCGAATTCACCCTCGCTGGTGTAAACTGAATCCATGGAAGAACAGACACTGCAGCCGGAGCTGACGCAGCCGGCGGAAGAGAAGGAAATCAGGACCGTAGACATCATTGTTCCGTGCTTTAATGAAGCGCAGAACATCGATGCTTTTTATGATGCGGTCCAGCAGGCGGTCCAGCAGATGGAGGGCCTGCGCGAGGAATATGATTTTTCCTATATTTTCATAGATGACGGCAGCACCGACGAGACGCTTGAGATGATCCGGCAGATTGCAGAGGCCGCGGTGAGCGATGTGACCACGGTCAGGTACATCTCCTTCAGCCGGAACTTCGGCAAGGAGGCGGCAATGTACGCCGGGCTTAAGGCATCGGCCGGCTCCAGGCGGGGCAGGGGCGCGGACTATGCGGTGCTGATCGACGCGGATCTGCAGCATCCGCCGGAACTGATCCGGGAAATGCTCCGGACGATCGAAGAAACCGGCTGTGACAGCTGCGCCGCCAGAAGGGTTTCGAGAAAAGGGGAACCGAAGATCCGCAGCCTGTTTGCGCGCGCCTTCTACAAGATCATGAACCGGTTCAGCGACATCGAGATCATCGATGGGGCTGTGGACTTTCGCGTGATGAGCCGGCAGATGGTGAAGGCCATCATCAGCATGCCGGAGACGCAGCGGTTCTCCAAGGGGATCTTCTCCTGGGTCGGATTTGATACTAGATGGATCGAATTCGAGAATGTGAAGCGGCTCTCCGGAGAGAGCAAATGGACGATCTGGGGCCTCGCCAGATACGCCATTGCCGGATTCCTGGACTTCGCGGAGGCGCCGCTGAAGTTTACGGGCTTTCTGGGCGGCCTTATTTCAGCGGGGGCGGTCATCTATCTGATCGTGGAACTTCTGAAGACGCTCATCGTCGGCAAGGACGTGCCCGGATATGAATCCCTGATCTGCCTGCTCCTCTTCTTCGGAGGGATGATCATCGCGGTCCTGAGCGTGATCGGAGAATACATCGGCCGCATGTACCTTGAGGCCAAGCGCCGGCCGATCTACATCGAAAAAGAAAGCAACTTCAGCGACGAAGAATGATTCTGAAAGGGTTATTGTGACAAAAATCAAGTCATTTCTCAGAAAACATAAATACGTGATCGCAGCCTTTTTTCTGCCGGTATTGATTACAATAGCGGCTTTTGCCGTGACCGGGATTTACCCGTTCGGGGAGAATCAGATCACGGTTATCGACATGTATCATCAGTATGTTCCCTTCCTCAGTGAACTGCAGTATAAGCTGCAGCACGGGGGCAGTCTGTTCTACAGCTGGGACGGAGCCGCCGGATTCAACTTCTGGAATCTGCTCTCCTACTATGGGGCAAGCCCGCTGAACCTGCTGCTGATTCTGTTCCCTGCGGGGCTCATCGTGGAGGGGGTCACCGTGATCCTGCTGCTCAAGATCGGCTTCGCTGCCGCTTTCATGTACCTGTACCTGAACTATATCTGCGGCAAAAGCGCCCGGATCTGGCTTCGCAGCGAGAGCGCCGGCGCCTGGATGCGGGTGTCCTTCGGAGGACTTTACGCCCTGTGCAGTTTCACCTGCGGTTATTACTGGTGCATCATGTGGCTCGATGTCGTGGCCCTGCTTCCCCTCATCATGCTCGGACTGACACGGCTGGTCGAAGAAGGAAAGGGCAGACTCTATGCCATCAGCCTGGGGCTGGCCTGCTTTTGCAACTATTATATCACCATGATGATGTGCATCTTCATCGTCCTCTACTTCCTGATGCTCCAGCTCTCAAAGCGCAGAGAAGGGGGCATCCGCACCTTTATTGGGGCGACGGTGAAGACGGCCATCTATTCGGTGATCGGAGCGGCCCTGGCGGCACCCATGCTGATTCCGACCTACATCAGCATGAAGAATACTTACTATACACCGGCGGAACTTCCGGAGGAATGGAGTTTTTACAGCGCGCCGCTGGAAGTGGTAAATCAGCTGCTGCCTCTGGCCCACCTCAGCTTCCGCGATGGGCTGCCCAACATCGGTGCAGGCCTGCTCGTGTGCATGATGCTGGTGTGCTTCTTCGTCAGCAGGACCATCCGGCTGCGCGAGAAAATCGCCCATGGACTGCTGCTTGCAGTCCTGTTCTTCAGCCTGAACGTGAATGTGCTGGACTTCCTCTGGCACGGCTGCCACTACCCCAACGAGCTGCCTTTCCGCTGGTCCTTCGCCGTTTCCTTTGTATTGATCAGCATGGCGGCGCGGGCCCTGAGCGGACTGCCCCAGATCCGGCTGAATACCCTCTGGGCGATCCTGGCCGGCGGGCTCGGCTACTATCTGGTCGTTGCCAGGCTGCTGCAGGACTCGGAGGCACTGGACGATGCGGATGCTTTCTTCTACATCGGCATCGGGCTGCTCGGGATCTACACGGCCATTCTCGTCATCTACCGCAAAGGCGGGCTCGGCGCCAAAGGGACGGCCCTGCTTTTGCTGTTTGCCGTGAGCGCGGAGATGCTCTGCACGGTGACCCTGTCCTTTGATAAGGTCGGCAATGTGGAGCGGGAGACCTATCTGGAAAACAGCAGTGAGATCGCGCGGCTCTGCGAGACGACTGAAGATGAATTCGTCAGAACGGAGCTCTATGAATGGTCGCTGATGAATACGCCGGCCCTGTACCACTACAGGGGCATTTCGCAGTTCTCTTCCTCGCTTAACTCTCATGCTACGGAGCTGATGGAGAAGATCGGCGTGGAGGGAGAGCCGGGGAAGAATCGGTACAACTATGTGCTTTCCGATCCGGTGACGAATGCGATTCTGAATCTGAAATACATCATTGCGACGGACATGCGGCTCGACGATGACGCCTTCCGGGAAGTGAACAGCGTCCGGGATGTCGTTCTGTATAAGAACATCTATCCGATGTCGGTCGGCTACATGCTGCCTGAGAGCATCCGGACCTGGGATCTGATCTCTACCAACCCGTTCACCGTACTGGATGATTATGTGCGGGCAGCGACGGATAACCGGGTGAAGTCCGTTTTCCGGCCGCTGGACGAGCCGACCATCGAGACGATCGATGCGCAGGCCAGCTCGGAAGGGGACGGGATCATGTCAACCTACTCGGATGACGGAATGGAAGGAATCGTCCAGCTGATCTACACTGCGAAAGAAGCCGGGATCCACTATGTCTACGTGGAGGCGGACCAGGCGCAGACGATCGATGTGATCTACGAGGACGGCTCGACGAGGTCCCTGCGGGAGGATTGCGGCGCTGTCGTCGACATCGGACGGATGGAAAAGGGCGAAGAGTTTACCGTAGAGATCACTTACGAGACGGATGGCGGCGGCAGCCTGCGCAGCCACGCCTGCACCATGGATCAGGCGGCCTGGGAAAGGGTCTATCAGCGGATCTCCAGAGACCTGATGGAGGTGACAGAGTTCGGTGACACCTTCATCGAAGGGAAGATCCACGCAACGGCGGAGGGCATTCTGACCACTTCGGTGCTGAATGAAGAGGGCTGGCGCCTGCAGATCGACGGACAGGACCGGGAGATCAGTGAACTCGTTGGCGGCGATCTCATCGCGGCGCCTCTTTCAATCGGAGACCATACCATCCGGCTCAGTTTCCGCCCGCCGGGTCTGATTGCGGGCTGCGTGCTTCTGCTGCTGGCGGCGGCGGCTCTGGTCCTGGATGCTCAGCTGCGCCAGAGACGGATCAGACGACGGAGCCGGTCCGTGATCTCGGACAGAGGGATCTGATTGTAATAGAGAAGAAGAAGCCCTGCGCTCAGGGTAACGGGGATGCCGAGGGATGCGGCATCCTTTTTTAATTGGCCCGGAGATTTGACGCTTTCGACCTGGAGCAGGACGGTGATACCGGAGGCCGAACTGCGTACGCGGATGAACTCACCGGCCTGGCTGCGGAAGGTCTCAGTGACCAGGGCCAGTTTCTGGGCGTAGAGTTTACGGAGCTTGCGGATGTGAGTCTGGTAGGCGCCGGTCTCCATGAACATGGCGAGGCTCAGCTGCTCCAGCTTGGAGCAGGTCTGGGAGTATCCCTCAAGGCGGGGCGTGAAGTCTTCCGCGATCTGCGGCGGGAGCACCAGGTAGCTGATTTTGACCGCGGCGAACAGGGTGCTGGAGAAGGAGCCGAGATAGATGACCCGGTCTTCATCGGTCAGCGAGCGGAGGGCCGGAATCGGGCGTCCGAAGTAGCGCAGTTCGCTGTCGTAATCGTCTTCGATGATGTAGCTGTCGTTGGAGATTGCCCAGCGAATCAGCTCGTACCTGCGTCCGATCGGCATCACGGCGCCGGTAAAGGAATGGCCCGCCGGACTGACATAGGCGGCGGCCCGGATATTGACCGGCAGTTTCTCCAGGACAAGACCGTCTTCCGCGACCGCAACTGGGGTGATGGCGAAGCCTCTGTCGCGGAAGGTGTTCCTGACGGGGACATAGCCCGGATCTTCCAGCGCAACGTGCTCCACCTGCAGACCGCGGAGGATCGTGGCCAGGTGGTTGGTGATCTGCTGGGTGCCGGCGCCGATCACGATCTGCTCCGGACTGCAGGAAACACCGCGGGCGCGGTAGAGGTAGCGGGCGATCTCCGTTCGCAGGGCGATTTCCCCCTGCGGGCTGCCCTCGAAGAACAGGGTCCAGGAATATTCATTCAGGATCCGGTTCATGCACTTCTTCCATTTGTTGAAGTCGAAGCAGTCCGGGTCATAGAGCATGGGAACTCCCTCCTGGACTCCTTCTGCTGAAGGAGGTAACAGTTCTGAATCAAAACTGCTGATTTCATAGGGGACAGTTTCAGACGGACCGGAGCGCGGGGCGCCGGCCGAGGAAACTCTGCCCGCATAGAATCCGGACTGAGCCCGGCTCGTGATATAGCCTTCCACCAGGAGCTGGTCGTAGGCCTTCTCCACGGTCGTCAGGGAGAGACCGGTGGATTTTGAGAGGCTGCGCAGCGATGGCAGGCGTTCTCCCTCCGTGATCTCGCCGGCAGTGATCGCCTGTTTCAGATAGTCGTAGAGCTGCATATAATAGGGCATTTTTCTCGATTCATCGAATACGGGAAGGATCGCTTTCATGGATACGGCACCTCGCTTCAGATAAACTGTACTCTAAAAAATAAATAAATCTGCATATTTAATAAATTACAATTTTCGTTTAATATAGTATACGACAAAGACCTCGGATGGAAAAGGGGGATTTCTGATGAAAACAGTAAACAACGGTATTAAAGTTTATGATATTGCAATGACGGCGATGATGGTCTGCATCATCATGGTCTCCATTGCTCTTTTCCGCATCCCGATCCCGTTCACCCAGGGCTATGTGAACCTGAGCGACGCCATGGTCTTCATGGCGGTGATCATCCTCGGATGGAAATACGGCGCGCTGGCCGCAGGAATGGGGAGCCTTTTGGGCGACCTGCTGTCGGGCTTTCCCATGTGGGCGCCCTGGAGCCTGGGGATCAAGGCGGGGATGGCGATCATCTTCGGTCTGATCATTCAGTCTGCCTGCATGCGCAGGGCCGCTACGAATCGCCGCTTTCTGACGATAGAGATCCTGGGGATGATCCTCGGCGGGCTCTTCATGACGGCGGGCTACTATTTTGCAGAGGGAATCATGTACGGTAACTGGGTTGTCGCGCTTCTGGGGATTCCCTGGAACATCGGACAGTTTGCCCTTGGAACCGTGCTGGCGGTCGTTTTGGCCCGGGCGCTGGCGAAGACCTCGCTGAACCGCCTGATTGCTTACGGCGCTCCGCACGCCACTTCGCAGTTGTAATTATTCCCGGAGGACCGATTCTTTTATGGCAGCATTTCTGGAAGCAGACCATCTCACATTCGATTATCTGAAGCAGGACGGAGGTATCGTCAGGGCGATCGACGATATCAGTTTTCGCGTTGAAAAAGGCAGTTTCACCGCCATCATCGGACAGAACGGATCCGGCAAGTCGACTCTGGCGAAAAACATCAACGCCCTTTTGATTCCCACGTCCGGCCGCGTTCTGGTGGACGGCCTCGACACATCTGATCCGGCAAACCTCTGGGAGGTGCGCCGCCGCGTCGCCATGGTATTCCAGAACCCGGACAATCAGATCGTATCCGCGATCGTTGAGGATGACATCGCCTTCGGCCCGGAAAACCTCGGCGTCGATCCGGACGAGATCCGGCAGAGAGTTACCTTCGCTTTGAGCAGTGTGGAGATGGAAGAATACCGGAATAAGGCGCCGCATCTTTTGTCCGGCGGACAGAAGCAGCGGATCGCGATCGCCGGTGCAGTCGCCATGCAGCCGGAATGCATCGTCTTCGATGAACCGACGGCCATGCTGGACCCGAAGGGCCGGCAGGAGGTTCTGAACGTGATCGAACGGCTGAACGAGCAGGGAATCACGACCATTCTGATCACCCACTTCATGGAGGAAGCGGCAAGGGCCGATCACGTGATCGTCATGGATAACGGCGTCGTAAGAATGGACGGAAGTCCGGAGAAGATCTTCCGCGAGACGGGACGGCTCAAGGAACTGTCGCTGGACGTTCCGGCGCCGGTGAAACTGGCGGAGCTGCTGCGCGAGCGCGGGATCGATCTTCCGGAGAACATACAGGAAACAGACGAACTTGTGAGGTGCCTATGTCAATTACAGTAACGGATCTGACGCATATCTACAGCCCCGGGCAGCCGCAGGAGCAGACCGCGCTCGACCAGGTCAGCTTCCGGGTGGAGGATGGCAGTTTCGTCGGCATCATCGGGCATACCGGCTCCGGCAAGTCCACGCTGCTGCAGCACATGAACGGGCTGCTGAAGCCGACCTCGGGTACGATCATCATCGGCGATACGGACATCACAAAGGCAGGCGCGTCCTCCCGTGAGGTCCGCCGCAAGACCGGGCTGGTGTTTCAATACCCGGAGTACCAGCTCTTTGAAGAGACCGTGGCCAGGGACGTGGCCTTCGGACCGGCAAATCTGGGCCTTTCACAGGAGGAGATCGATGCCCGCGTGAGAGAGGCCATCGGTCTGGTCGGGCTGGATTATGAAACGATCAAAAATATATCCCCGTTCGAGCTGTCAGGAGGACAGAAGCGGAGGGTCGCGATCGCGGGCGTGATCGCCATGAAGCCGGAGATCCTGATCCTGGATGAGCCGACGGCGGGGCTGAACCCCAAGGCGCACCAGGACATTCTGGACATGGTATCGGAGATCCATGCGCGTTCCGGCAACATCACCATGATGGTTTCGCACAACATGAACGACATTGCGCGGATGTCGGACCAGATTCTGGTCATGGACCACGGGAAGCTGGTCATGGACGGCAGTCCGCAGGAGGTCTTTTCAAGGGAAGAGGAACTGAGGAAGATCGGCCTTTCCGTTCCCGACGCCATGGAGATCGCGGGAAAGATCCGGCAGGCGGGCCTGCCTTTGGAAGGAACCTGCCTCAGCCTGGAGGAGACGGCGGATGCCATTGCCGCGGCGCTGGCGGACAGACAGAAGAGATAGAGACATATGATCAGAGACATAACAATCGGACAATATTATCAGACGGAATCGCCGATCCACAGGTTGGATCCGCGCCTTAAGATCGTTGCCACGCTGCTTTATATCGTAGCGCTTTTCGTGGTAGATGATTTTATTGGATTTGCGATCGCCTATGCGGGCCTGGAAACGATCATCATCCTGTCGCGGGTTCCCCGCCGCTTTATCCTGCGGGGGCTGAGGCCGGTATTCCTGATCATCGCGTTTACCCTGGTCATCAATCTGTTCATGATCCAGGGAGAGGTGCTGGTGCAGATCTGGCGGTTTCATATCACCAGGGAGGGCATTCACATGGCGGCCTTCATGGGAATCAGGCTGGTGCTGCTGATCATCGGATCTTCGATTCTGACGCTGACCACACGGCCGATCAGCCTGACGGACGGCATTGAGGCTCTGCTGTCCCCGTTCAAAAGGTTCGGCCTTCCGGCCCACGAGCTGGCCATGATGATGACGATCGCACTGCGGTTTATCCCGACCCTGCTGGAGGAGACGGATAAGATCATGAAGGCGCAGCAGGCGCGCGGCGCCGACTTCGAGTCGGGAAATATTCTGCGCAGGGCCAAGGCGCTGATCCCGATCCTAGTGCCGCTGTTCATCAGCGCCTTCCGGATCGCCCAGGACCTGGCCATGGCGATGGAGGCCAGATGCTATGGAAGCGGGATCAAACGGACGCGGATGAATGAGATCCGGTTTGAGAAACGGGACGTCATCGCCGGCATTCTGTTCGGCTTCTTTCTTGCGGTGATTGTACTGCAGCGGTTTCTGTGGTAGGGTAAGGACTATGAGGCAGAGAAAGGTCAAAGATCTGGACGAAAAACTTGCGGCCGTCAGCGCGTTTCAGGTGACGGACCCCTCGCCCGGCGTATGGGATGAGGTGTTTGGCAGAGGAGAGGGAGCTGCACAGCGGGACCTCTACCTTGAGATCGGATGCGGTAAGGGGGACTTCCTGCTGCAGCAGGCACTGGCCCACCCGGAGAGCGATTTTATCGGCATCGAGGGGCAGGCCTCGGTCGTTCTGCGCGCCATGGAAAAGGCGGACCGGATGGAACGCGGGGAAGGCGAAGACACGGTCGGCGGCGAAGGCGCTGCGGGTGGTGTAGACATGGCTGGCGGCGAAGGCGCCGCGGGTGCGCCGGTCGGGCTGGACAACCTGCGGTTTGCCTGCGCGTTCGTGAACCGGATGGAGGACCTGTTCGCGCCGGAGAGCCTTTCCGGCATCTACCTGAACTTCAGCGATCCGTGGCCGAAGGGACGGCACGCCAAGCGGCGGCTGACGTGGCGCGGGCGGCTTGAGGATTACGCCCGTTCGCTGAAGGCGGGCGGCTTTATCGCCTTCAAGACTGACAACGACGCTCTGTTTGAGTTCACGCTGGAGGAGATCGCCTCGCTCGGCTGGACCCCGGCGGAGCAGAGCTTCGACCTGCACGCGAGCACGCTCCCCGCGCGCCTGGTCATGACGGAATACGAAACGAAATTTAAGGCGGCCGGCAGGCCGATCCATTATGTAAAAGTCATTGTTTGATAGAGGTAGGAGGAGACAAGTGGCAGAGCAATTCATACTGGCGAGAGAAAACGGCAGAACGATTCCGAAGGAGGACAAGATCTTCGGCATCAGCAACAGAGCGAAGGCCGCCATCGCGGAGAAGGGCGCAGACCAGGTGGTCAACGGAACGATCGGTGCGCTGATGGACGATCAGGGGAAACTGGTCGTGCTGGAATCCGTCAACGAGGTGTTTCAGCAGCTGAATCCGGTCGACTACGCGGAGTACGCTCCGATCGGAGGACTGAAGAGTTTCCGGGAGGTCGTGCAGAAGGCGGCGTTCGGCGCGCACGCGCCGGAGGGCTTCATGGAGGCCGTCGCAACCCCGGGCGGAACAGGGTCTCTGCGCAATGTCATTTCCAACTATTCTTCCTTCGGCGATAAGGTGCTGACCTCCGACTGGCACTGGGCTCCCTACAATACCATCGCGGCGGAGATCGGTCGTTCGATCGATACGTTCACCTTCTTCGATGAAAACCGCGGCTTTAATGCAGCCTCTTTCGCGGAGAAAACCGCGGAACTGCTGGCCGTCCAGGAAAGTCTCGTCATCATCCTGAATACGCCGGCCCACAATCCGACCGGTTATTCCCTGACGCCTACGGACTGGGACAGTGTCATAGAAGTTCTGCAAAAGCAGGCGCAGGCCGGTAAGCCAATCGCTCTTCTGATCGATGCAGCCTACATTGACTTCGCAGGGGATGAGGATGAATACCGGGCCTTTCTGCCGAAGCTATCGGCGCTTCCGGAGAACGTGCTCCCCATCATGGCCTACAGCCTGTCCAAGACCTATACACTCTACGGCGCACGCTGCGGGGCGATGATCTGCGTGGCGAAGACAAAGGAGATCGCGGATGAGTTTAAGCGGGTCTGCGAATTTTCTTCCAGGGGCTCCTGGTCCAACAGCGCCAAGATGGCACAGGTGATCCTGTCCCGGATCTACGAGGACCCGGCCCTGCTCAGGCGCGTCGACGAAGAGCGGGCAAAGTACAGGAACATGCTGCTGGCGCGGGGCAGGGCCTTCAGCGAGGAAGCGGAGAAGGTCGGTCTTGAGATCGTCCCCTTCGATGCAGGCTTCTTTGTCAGCGTTCCCTGCGATGATCCGGATGCAGTCAGCAGAAAACTTGAAGAGAAGGACGTCTTCCTCGTTCCGCTGAAGCTGGGCATCCGCGTATCGGTCGCCTCCGTGCCGGAGGATAAATGCCGCAGGCTCCCGGCGCTGATCAAAGAAGCGATGGAAGGATAAAAAGACGGAAGGGTAAGAAAACGCTGAAGCGCGTATGAAAAGGTCTGCTGCACTAGTAAGGTGCGGCAGATTTTTTATTTGCGCGCGGCCTGCGCAGCGCCGGGCAGCTGCACTCGCCCGAAAGAAGAAAATATTGGAATTAATGTTAAAATATGATTGACATTAAATTACAGATATGTTATAGTGTGGATACTAAATCAGAAAGGAGAACGATAATATGCCAGTGTACAATGATGACAGAGAAGTCACGTACGAAATCGTAGAGGAGATCGGCGTGATCTCCACGCAGTCGACCGGCTGGACGCGCGAACTGAATGTGGTCGCGTGGAACGGCGGCCAGGCCAAGTATGATATCCGCGAGTGGTCTCCGATGCACGATCGTATGGGCCGGGGCGTCACCCTGAACGAGCAGGAGATGCGCGCGATTATGAACCTCTTGAAGAACCGGACCCGCGGTATGGCTCGCAGGGGAAGCGGGGAGAGAACGTCGTATGCTGGTCCGGTGCGGACCTACAGTGAGCCAGCCTCGCAGGAGGTGCGGGCGGAAGAGAGACCGCCGGAGGCGAAGTTGGAAGAACTGCATGAGGCGGATTCTTTTGATGATCCGATCCCGGGGCAGGAGGCCTCTTTCGGAGCCGCGGCGGATGAAGGAGGTGATGCGCAGGTCAGCCAGGAACTGGTTTCGTGATCTGCTGATCTGTAACAGTTAGATGTCCTCGGCAGACGGCCCGCTTCGAAAGAACGGGCTGTTTTGCTGCGTTCGGATGGGAGCGGCCTGGAGGGACGGACCTGCTTTTTCATGATTGTTCCGCCTGTGAAAATCAAGTATACTATAAAGTACGGAGGAGAATGAATCATGAAAATCAAACTGCATACAACCGTAGACAAAGAGCCCATCGAGCTGGAGCGAAATGAGCCCTTTACCATAGAGGAACTCGCGCGCGAGTACCAGGCGAAGGCGCCGTACCGGATCCTGCTGGCGCGGGTGAATGGAATCGACAGAGAACTGACGACCCTGATCGAGGCGGATGCTGAGATCCGGTTTTATGACCAGCGGACGCAGAGCGCCAACCTGGCCTATCAGAGGAGCCTGTCTTTGCTGTATCTTTACGCGGTCAAAGAAGTCCTGGGCGTGGACGCCGATATCGATAACTCGCTGAACAAGGGCCTTTATACAGACGTGAAGGTCCGCCGCAGAGTATCACAGGAGGACGTTGCCAGAATTGAAGAGCGCATGAGAGAACTGGTGCAGGAGGACCTGCCGATCGTGAAGGAACTTTGCACTGTGGCGGATGCGATCAAAATCTGGGAGGAGATGGGCTACCCGGAGAAGGTGGCGCTGCTGGAGGGAATCAATGAGCCGGATCGCGAGGCGAGATTCTACAACCTGAACGGATACCGCAATTACTTCTTCGGCCTGATGCTGCCGTCGACCGGATATCTGGAATACTTCGAACTGCGCAGATACAAGTCCGGCGTGCTGCTGCGCTTCCCATACTACACGCAGCCCGATATGATTCCGGAGTATAAGAACGATTATAAACTCTACGGAGCGTTCGGGGAGGAGGACCGCTGGATGCGGCTGCTGAAGACGCCCTATCTGCCGGATCTCAATGAGGCGATCGCAGCGGGAAGAACCAAGGACCTGATCCTGCTTTCGGAGGCCCTGCATGAGAAGCGGGTCTCTGATATCGCGGATGAGATCTGCCGGCAGGGGAAGCGGATCATCCTGATCGCGGGGCCGTCCTCCTCGGGGAAGACGACTTTTGCGCGCAGGCTCAGCATCCAGCTTCGGGTCAACGGCCTGCAGCCTCTGTATATGGGAACGGATGACTACTTCGTCAACCGCGAGGAAACGCCGCTCGACGAGAATGGAGAGCCGGATTACGAGAACCTGAACGCGATCGATATCGATCTGTTCAACAGCAACATGAACGGACTCCTGGCCGGGGAAACGGTCGATCTGCCGGAGTTTGACTTCATGGAAGGCAAGAAGATCTTCGGCCGGCGCATGACCTCGATCAAAAATGATCAGCCGATCGTGATCGAAGGGATCCATGCTCTGAATGGCAAGCTGACCGAACAGATCGATGAGAGCGAGAAGTACCGGATCTACATCAGCCCGCTGACCCAGCTCAATATCGACCGGCACAACCGGGTGCCGTCGACGGATGCGCGGATGCTGCGCAGGATGGTCAGGGACTACAAATACCGGGGACACTCCGCGGCCAATACCATCTCCGCCTGGCCGAAGGTCAGGGCCGGAGAGAATAAGAACATCTTCCCCTACAACGGTGAAGCGGACGTGCTGTTCAACACGGTGCTCGTCTATGAGATCCCGATGCTGAAGAAGTATGCGGAACCGCTGCTGAAGGAGATCAAGCCGGATGAGCCGGAATACAGCGAGGCGCGGCGTATGCTGAAATTCCTGGAGTTCTTCAGGATCATCGACGATGAGAGCGCCGTCCCGAACAATTCCATCATCCGCGAGTTCATCGGCGGAAGCATTTTTGTGGACTGAGGATGCTGGTCAGCATCAGAAAGGGGAGTGAACCAACATGATCGTAATTGCCGGCGGCGTGCAGGCCGCTGTTAGAATTGATATGACAATGCCGAAAGCGCCTGAACCATCGAAGGCGCCAGGGGCAGGCCAGGGCAGCGTTTCGGCCTGGGAGAGAGAGGCTTACGGAGAAGGCGGCCGGTTCGGAAGCATGCAGGCCATGCCCTCCGGAGACCCGTCGAAGGACCGGATCTCCGTTTACTATACCGGATGCGGATACAATGTGGCCAAACTTCTGGCGGCAGAAGGAAGAGATGTTTCGTTTATCTCCGCGGTGGGCGAGGACCCGCTCGGGATGGCGGCGGTAGAGGACCTGCGAAAGAGCGGGGTCGACATCTCCGGCGTGCAGATGATCGACGCCTTCCGGGTAGAAGAGAACCGGGAGAGCATGAACAATGAAGGACCGGATGCTGCCGGCACCGTGGCCAATGGTCTGATTCAGCAGAGCCTGACCTCCGTAAGGGTCGAGGCGAAAAATTTCCTCGGGGATACGGAGTTTTGGAGAGAGGATGACCGGATGCTGGACGAGATCACGCCGGAGCTGATCCGGGAGAGCCGGGCCTCACTTGAGTCGGCAGAACTCGTGCTTGTAGACGGAGGCCTTCCGGAGGAGACGATCCGCTGGATCGCGTCCGTCTGCGCGGATGCCGGGGTCAGATGTTATCTGGATCCGTCCTCCGTTTCCGGAGGCGAGAAAGCCGCCGGTGCCCTGGAGCAGCTCTATGGAATCATGCCGGGCCGCCGGGAGGCGGAAGCCATGTCCGGTCTGCAGATCCTGAGCGGAGACCAGTTGATGGAAGCCGGCGCCCATTTCGCGGAGAAGGGCGTACACCACATCATCATCACCATGAAGGGAGGCGGGCTCTACTATAAGGAAGGAATGGAAGAAGAGATCCTTCGGCCCGAGCGCGTCCTGCGCTTCAGTGAAACCGTCGGCGCGGGAGATGTTGTGACCGCGGCCCTGCTCGGAGCCTTCGCCGATGGGAGAAACATCGGGGAAGCTGCGCGGACGGCCATGAACGCCGCCGCTGCGTATCTCGCCGACTGCGTGGATGAGCGGAGGTATTAGTAGTTCGGGTTTTCCGGCAAAGGCAGGCGGTTTCGTGCTCGGCTGCCATGAAGGCAGGCAGTTTCAGGGGCGTTTTCAGGGCATTTTCGGACGAACTCTGCAGAATTGGCTCTTTTAAGGGGTGTTGGCAGAGTTTCAGTCACAAAAAATGGTAAAATATGGTCAAACTCTGCCGGATCAGCGGTTTTAGCCCAATCTGGCAGAGTTTGTTGCGATTATTGCAGCATTTCTGAAATGAACTCTGCAGATCTGCCCTAAAAAGACGGATTCCGTAGAGTTCAGCTGGTATTTCGCAATATTCGATGTGACTAACTCTGCGGGATGACTCGAAAAGAGACGATCCAGCAGAGTTTTTCTATATATTTCCAGTCCAAGACTCGCTCACGACACAAAATCCCTCAACCTTCCTATCTTGCCTATGATCCTGATATGCCCGCACGTCCGCGATTGTCAAAAAATTAAAAATAATGTAAATATATGGTTTACAAATAAGAACAACAATGGTAAAATAAGGATGTCGACAAGAAACAAATCAGGAAACTGCAGAATGAAGATGTGAGCTCACAGGGTTACGGGAGGAGTTAAATGAACATGATGAACAAAGCAGGAAACAGAGACATCAATTACAGAGAAATGATCCGGACTATGCTGGAGCACATGCTGCAGGTCAGGGAAAACTACAGGGAAGAACTTGCGGGCTGCCCGGAGGGCAGCCTCTGGAAGATGGAACAGAACGGCCGTGTCTGCTACTACTGGGCCTACCGGCAGGGCGACGGCTATATCCGCAAAACGATTTCGCATGGATCTCCCATGCAGCGGCAGCTTGCCAGGAAGGCCTACCTGGCTAAGAGCCTGAAGCTCCTTGACCGCGACATCTACCAGCTGGAACGGGCTCTCCGGGGGTTCGAGCCACTTGAGATGGGGTCGGTCGTCAGCCGCCTGAACAAGGCCTATCAGGGCCTTCCGGGAGAATATTTTCTTTATCCGAGTGCATGAATCATGTATAATCATGGTAGTAGTTATATTGCACGAAGTATAAGGAGATTACCATGAATCTGATGAATATGCTGACGTCAGCGCTGACCGGAGGTTCGGTGCTGCAGGCGCTGTCCGCGAAGACAGGGCTGTCGGAGAAACAACTCAAGATGATCATTATGATCGCGATCCCGCTGCTTTTGAAGAAGATGACGAACAATGCGTCCTCTCAGAACGGGGCGAATTCGCTGCTGGGAGCACTGCTGCAGCATCGGAGCACGGCAGGCATCGATGAACAGCTGCAGGAGGCGGATGTCGAAGACGGCAAGAAGATCGTCGGACACATCCTCGGTGATGAGCAGGAGGATCTCGTAAGAACCGTAGCGGAGCAGGCCGGCGCGGATCCGAGGGATGTCAACATCGTGCTCGGCAACATCTCACCGACAATTATGAACGGTCTGTCTGCGGCGACGGAGGCGGCTTCGGGCCAGCAGTCCTCCGGGGTGGATCTCAGCGATGGATTCGACCTGTCGGATGTGATGGGACTGGTCGGAGGAATCGGCGGACAGGGCGGCCAGGCTGCGCAGGAAGCCCCTGCAGGAGGTCTCTCCAGTCTCTTCGGATCGCTGCTTGGCGCAGCCAGACCGGAAGAAGACCAGAGCGTGAACGGCAACCAGCTGATCAGCTCGCTGCTTTCCATGATGAAATAAGAAATCACCGGGCGCCGGGCTGGTCTTCGGCAACAGCCCCATGGCCAGGCTGGCCCTCGGAATCGGCCCCATGGCCGGGCTGGTCTTCCGGATCGATCCCATGATCGAGCAGGTAAGCGAGGGCGGCCCGGAGGTAGCCATTCCGGCGGGCCTTCGGCAGACCTTTCGGAAACAGGGCATCAGGAATCTCGTATTTCTGCGGGCGGGGAATCTCCCCGTCCGTTTTTTTGCCCGCGGACAGGCAGCGGCAGATCGAAAGCACCTGGTCGATGGACAGGTCCTCCTTCGCGCTGCGGGCCCGAAGCTGCGCTGCAGCGGACTCGGTCAGGACTAGGTCTTCGATGATCACAGCCTGGACAACGTTGATCTGGGTAACGGCCGGCAGGTAGGAAAGATCGACCAGCATCTTCTGCGTATAATTTCGCCTGCGGCCCAGGTCATAGAGCTGGGGCACCAGGTAGGTGAGACGGATCTTCCGCTGGGCGGTCTTGCGGCCGACGCCGTACTTCTTGGCGACGATGTCGATCGACCGCTGTCCGCTTTCGCCCCGCACGCCCTGGTGCTTCAGCGCCTCCAGCGTCGTGCGGTAGGTCCAACCCCATTCCAGATCGCTCACCTCTTCCCGCTGCCGGTTGGTCACGCCGATCAGAACAGAGGCGTCGACATCATCGACATCCACGGGAATGCAGGGGACGGTTGCGAGCCCCGCTTCCTGCGCGCCGCGCCTGCGGTTATGGCCGGCAAGGATCTCATATTGCCCGCTGCCGGTCCCCTTGCTGCGGACGATCAGCGGGGAGATTACGCCGTATTGCCGGATGCTCCCGACGAACTCCTCCCACTTTTCCCCCTCCATCCGGTGAAAGTGATTGTCACTGCTGTCGATCAGGGAGGCGATATCGAACTCCCGGACCAGACAGGGCTCTGACTGGAAACTGTATGCCGCGGACCCAGCGCCGTTCTCGTTATTATCATATTTCATCTATATGCTCCCTTGAATCCGCTATGCTCCGAGCCGGAGGTTCTCCCCGAGTTCCTCGGCAACGCCCCAGACGAAAACCTGGACGTATCGTTTCATGGTCGAGGCAGAGAGGAAGTACTTCTCCTCCAGGTCGATGTATTCCCTGCCATCGACCAGATGCTCGAATACGGCGTTTCTGTACTCCTCCGGCACATAGAGTTTCAGACCGCGCTCGATGGCCCGGACATACTGCTCGGCGACCAGCTTGTCGGCAAGCGCAGACTCCGTCCGTTTCTCCGGACTGCAGCCCTCGAATTCCTCGATCTTCCGGCAGAAGAAACGGTAGCAGCCGATCTGCTTCACTGTCTTGGCGTAGATGACCGGCTCGAGCCGCCAGCCGCCCTTTTTCTGTTGGTAATAGTTCTTCATATCCCGCACCTCCTTGACATATAATTTACTATATATGTTAAAATATGTCAACCATATATTGGAATTCAAATCCGGCAAATCGAGAACCGACCCGTTGAAATCAAGTCGGTAAAATGATATAGTAATTGCATAATTATACGACCGGTACAAGGAAGGAGGAGGATCATGGCGAAGGAACCACTGTTTACCAATGATGTGATCCTGAAATGGCTGCAGTATTTTGCAGAGAATACACCGATTGATCTGGAACAGATCAAGATGATGGATGTCACGAAGAAGAATATGAATATCATCCCGACGGTAGAGTCTCACAAGGCGGTACTGGCTTTTGTCGAGGCGGGAGATACTGAGGTGTTCTACCGCATGTGGAACGCGGGACTCGGGGATGTAGAAGTCTGGTATAACGAGGGATCGGATCCCGTGGGCGAGATCAAGCACGATGACGTGCGCTTTATGATCGACCGGGGCATCAATGCTTCGGCAGGCATGCTGATGGTCAACCCCAATGCGGTCAGCACCAATAAGAGCGGGCTGGGAGATGTGACCATGCGGCCGTCTTCCCGTCAGATCGGAACCGAGATCAGGGATATCATCCTGAGCAAGATGCGCATCGACGTAGAGGATACCGTCTGCGTTGTCGGCGGCGAGGTCATCGCCATCGATACGGCCTTCCGGGCCAGCGAGGGGACCGTCATCGCTGTGGAATATAACGGCAAGCAGCGCTCGGCACTGGAAGAGAACGTGGAGTATTACGACCTGCGGAACGTGAAGATTCTGGACCGCGTGGACGATGAGAGCATGAAGGATCTCCCGGCGCCCGCGATCGCCTTTATCGTCGCATCGGCCAGCCTGAACCAGGAGATCGACTGCCTGATGAAGCTGAATCCGAACATTATCCTGGTGGTCTATACCCTCGATTTCGCGGAGGCCGGCAAGCTCCGGAATCTGCTGGAGGATAAGGGAATCAAGGACGCGGAGGTGATCCGGGTCGCCATCGACAGACTGAATTCAGATCATACATTTGACAGAGAGCCGGCGCCGTGGATCGTGTCCGGCCGGATCGAGAAGGAGTAGCCAATGAAAGCAATCATTACCGTCATCGGCAAGGATCAGGTCGGCATCATGTACGGAGTTTCCGGTGTGTTGAACGATTTGGGCGTGAACATCGAGGACGTCACGCAGACCATTATGCAGGAGTACTTCACCATGCTCATGCTCGTCAAGATCGACGAAGCAAAGGCAGGCCTGAAGCAGGTGAGCGAAGCGCTGAACAAACTGGGCGAAGAGAAGGGCCTTTCCATCCGCGTGCAGAAGGAAGAGATCTTCGACACCATGCATAAGATTTAGGAGGCGGCGATGGCAATCTATAAAGATGTACTTGAAACCATTCACATGCTGGAGCGGGAGCATCTCGATATCCGGACGACCACCATGGGAATCTCCCTGCTGGACTGCTTCGGATGGGATCATAAGGCTGCCGCGCAGAGGGTCTATGACAAGATCACGCGGCTGGCCGAAGGACTGGTCCGCACGGCGAACGAGGTCGGGGATGAATACGGCATCAGCATCGTGAACAAACGGATCTCCGTTACTCCTGTCGCGCTGGCGAACGCTCATACGACCGAGGAGTGGCTGCTCTATGCCAAGGCGCTCGATAACGCTGCCAAGGAGGTCGGCGTTGATATCATCGGGGGCTTTTCCGCCCTGGTTCACAAGGGCTGCACTGAAAGCGACGAGAGCTTCATCGAAGCAGTCCCGTACGCGCTGGCCGAGACGAGCAGCATGTGCTCCAGCATCAATCTGGGTTCGACCCGGTCCGGAATCAATCTGGATGCGGTAAAGAAGATGGGTCCGATGATCAAGAAGACGGCTTATCTGACCAGAGAGGAGAGCTGCTTCGGCTGCGCGAAGTTCGTGGCATTTGCCAACGCCGTCGAGGACAATCCTTTCATGGCGGGGGCGTTTCACGGCGTCGGAGAAGCCGAGAACGTCATCAATGTCGGCGTCAGCGGACCGGGCGTTGTCCGGACCGCCCTGGAGGGCATGGAGGCAGCGAGCGCGGATGAGATCGCGGAGACCATCAAGCAGACGGCCTTCAAGATCACGCGGGCAGGCCAGCTGATCGGAAGGGAAGTCAGCAGCCGGCTCGGGATTCCTTTCGGAATCCTGGACCTGTCGCTCGCACCGACGCCCGCGCTCGGTGACAGCGTTGCAGAGATTCTGGAGGTCATGGGGCTTGAACGCTGCGGAGCACACGGGAGCACGGCAGCGCTTGCCATGCTGACGGATGCGGTCAAGAAGGGCGGCATCATGGCATCCGGCCACGTCGGAGGCCTTTCGGGCGCCTTCATTCCGGTCAGTGAAGACAACCGGATGATCGCGGCGGTCGAGGATGGCTGCCTGACCTTTGATAAACTGGAAGCGATGACCAGCGTCTGCTCCGTCGGACTCGACATGATCGCGATTCCGGGAGACACTCCGGAGGAGACCATTTCGGCCATGATCGCAGATGAAGCGGCCATCGGCGTGATCAACAACAAGACCACCGCCGTCCGTGTCGTTCCCGTCTACGGCATGAAGGCCGGAGATAAAGTGGACTGGGGCGGGCTGTTCGGCTCGGCGCCGGTCATGGAGGTCAACCGGTTCGATTCCAGCCGCTTCGTGGAGCGAGGCGGAAGGATCCCGGCGCCTGTACATTCCTTTAAGAACTGACCTGCCTTTCTTCGATCCATTCCCGGGTGCAGCGGATGAACTCCCGCGTCGCCCGGGTGCAGGTGTCCATGGAGTGCGTCGCGATGTTGATCGTGCGCCGCAGGGGCGGATCGAATTCGAGGCTTCGGATCGGGAAGGGCATATCGTTCAGAAGGATCTGAGGGAAGATGCACATGCCGAGCCCCTGGCCGACCATGGCCATGGCAGCGTAGTCGTTGTCGACGGTGAAGGCGGTCTGCGGCTTGATCCCGTCCCGAAAGATCAGATCATTGAAGTCCGGGGTGTCGGAAGAAAACATGATATAAGGATAGTTTCCCATCTCACTGCGTGGGAAACTTTTTTTGTCCGCCATCGGGTGGTCCAGCGGAACCGCGACCATCAGAGACTCCTCCATCAGGGGGAAATAGTCGATGTCCGAATAGGGAATGTCCGGAACGAAGCCGCAGTCAACCTCACGGGAAGCGATCATTTTCTGGATGTCCTGGTCTGCTTCGCAGCTGACAATTTCGATGTCGATCCTCGGGAAGCGGTCGCGGAACAAGCGGATGATCCCAGGCAGCCAGTGGATGAAGACGCTGTTGAAGGTGCAGACCCGAACGGATCCGGTCCGCAGGTCACGGATGTCGTCGATGGCTTCTTCCAGATAGTGTTCCCAGTCGGCGATCTGCCGGATCAGATGCAGGAGCCGGCGCCCCTCTGAGGTCAGCCGGACGCCGCCGTATTCGCGGTGAAAGAGGACAAGCCCGCACTCCTTCTCCATGGCGCTGATGATATAGCTGATGCCGGCCTGGGTATAGCCGAGGATGTCGGCGGTACGCTTGAAGCTTCCTGTTTCAACGACCTTCAGGAAGACAGTCGTATTGAGTTTCTCCATGGGTATAAGTACTCCTTTAATTTCGTATAAGAATTTACCGTTTTACTTTTATGCCAAGACACATTATAATACAATTGTCGAAAGGCAGAAACAACAAATCAGTAAAAAATACAAATTCACATACAAGGAGGAAATGAACGATGAGAAACGAAATGAACAGAGAAAACACCATGAGAAACTGCAGAAGCGCCCTGTCCTTCCTGGCCGGCGTTGACAACAGAACCATGAGAGACGTTGCTGAGATGAGCATGAGATCCTATGGAGCAAACGCAGAGACGAGAGAATCCGTCATGAGCAGCCTGCTCGGCGAAAGATCCGCAGCTTCCGAAGACTTCAGCTTCTAAGTGATAACCACCACCTTAATAGAATCCTTACCATATGAAAGAACGCGGCCAGGCCGTGTTTTTTCTTGCCCGAAATGGTGCTATAATCATAGCAAATCATGACACCACGGGAGGGTGAGATTATGGCAAAGGCAGGACAGTCCCTGCTGGGAGAAAAGGTCACAGATGCCCGCCTGCGCGAGCTTCTTGCAGGGCAGGGCCCCGATGAGGCGCTGTTTGCAGAGGCGGACCGCGTGCGCAGGGAGCACTACGGGGACGAGGTATATATCCGCGGGCTGATCGAATTTACGAATCACTGCCGCAACGACTGCTACTACTGCGGAATCAGGCGAAGCAACAGGAAGGTGCGGCGGTACAGGATGGGCAAAGAATCCATTCTGGCGTGCTGCCGGGAGGGGTACGAACTCGGCTTTCGGACCTTCGTGCTCCAGGGCGGAGAGGACCCATATTATACGGATGAGATTCTGTGCGATATCGTATCAGCCATTCGGCGGGAGCATCCGGACTGTGCAGTTACATTATCGGCGGGAGAGCGGAGCACGGAAAGTTACCGGCGCCTGTTTGAGGCCGGTGCGCGGCGGTATCTCCTCCGTCATGAAGCGGCGGATGAACGGCTCTACGCAGCGCTTCATCCCGCTGAGATGAGCCTGGAAAACAGGAAGAAATGTCTGTATGATCTGAAAGAAATCGGCTTTCAGGTGGGAGCGGGATTCATGGTGGGAGCACCAGGGCAGACGACGGAGCATCTGGTTCGGGACATCCGTTTCCTGCAGGAGCTGCAGCCGGATATGATCGGAATCGGTCCCTACCTGCGGCACGTGGATACGCCGTTTCATGATCAACCGAATGGGAGCATGGAGGTTACCCTGCGTCTGCTGGCCATTCTGCGGCTGCTCTTTCCCTATGCGCTCATCCCATCGACCACGGCGCTTGGAACGATCGACCCGCGGGGAAGGCGCCTGGGCCTTCAGGCAGGCGCCAATGTCGTGATGCCCAATCTGTCCCCTGAGGAGGCGAAGGAAAACTACAGCCTGTATGACAGCAAACTCAGCACGGGAAGCGAGGCTGCGCAGGGCCTTGCGCAGCTGAAACTTCAGGTGAAAGAGGCCGGATACCGGATCGTCACGGACATCGGAAATGTACGGCGGTGAAATGAAGATTTATCGTGCATCCGGGATCGATCTGTAGTACAATAAATAGAATACAAAAAAGGAGAACGCGCATGAGAAAAATCCTGGTCAGTCAGTGCCTTTACGGAGGACCGGCCGTCCGCTACGACGGCAAAGAGAAGGCCTGCACGCACCGCACATTTCTGAAGTGGAAGAAGCAGGGAAGGTTGATTCCGGTGTGCCCGGAGGTGTTCGGCGGATTGCCGGTGCCAAGAGAAGACGCACAGCGGCAGGGCGATCAGGTCATCACCCGCAGCGGAGTCGACGTTACGGATGCTTACACGAAGGGCGCTGAGGAAGCGCTCAGGCTTGCGGCAGACCACGATGTGGTCATGTGTATCCTGAAGGAGGGGAGCCCCTCCTGCGGAAGCAATGAGATCCATGACGGCACCTTTACCGGCACGAAGATCGCAGGAGAAGGACTTGCGGCAGGATATCTGAGAGAGTGCGGGTTCGAAGTGTTTTCAGAAGATGAGATTGAAGAGGCGGCGAAGTTTCTTGCCGCCAATGAATGAGAGAATCAGGAGCAGACGAAGCAGACAGAGAGGAGAAATCAATGGCTTACTTTTACGAGGAACCGTCCAGAACCTTCAATGAATACCTGTTGATCCCGGGGTATTCGTCAGCAGAATGCAGGGTCGAGAACGTATCACTGAAGACGCCTGTCGTTAAATTCCGGAAGGGGGAAACGCCGGCATTATCCATGAACATCCCGATGACCTCTGCAATCATGCAGGCGGTTTCCGGAGACAGGCTCGCCATCGCACTGGCTAAGGAGGGCGGAATCTCCTTCATTTTCGGATCACAGCCAATCGAGTCTCAGGCGGCGATGGTTCGCAGAGTGAAGGATCATAAGGCCGGTTTCGTCAGAAGCAACACCAACATCAGACCGGATCAGACCCTGGCGGACCTGCTTTTGCTTAAGGAGCGGACAGGGCACTCGACCACGGCGGTCACGGAAGACGGGACCTCCGAGGGCAGGATGGTTGGACTTGTGACGAGCAGGGACTACCGGGTCAGCAGAATGAGCCCGGAGACGCTGGTCTGCGAGTTCATGACACCGTTTGACAAGCTGGTCCACGCCAAGGAAGGCATCACCTTAAGCGAGGCCAATGACATGCTGTGGGACTACAAGCTGAACGCGCTGCCGGTGGTCGATGAGGATCAGAGACTGGTCTACTTCGTCTTCCGTAAGGACTACGATACCCATAAGGAATACAAGGACGAACTCCTGGACGCAAGCAAGCGGTACGTGGTCGGAGCCGGTGTCAATACGAGAGACTACGAAGAGAGAATCCCGGCACTGGTCGAGGCGGGCGCTGACGTGCTCTGTATCGATTCCTCCGAAGGATATTCCGAGTGGCAGGCAGAGACCTTGAAGTTCGTCCGGGAAAAGTACGGGGATGATGTGAAGATCGGCGCAGGCAATGTCGTCGACGGCGACGGATTCCGTTTTCTGGCGGAGGCTGGTGCTGATTTCATCAAGATCGGCATCGGCGGCGGTTCTATCTGCATCACCAGAGAGCAGAAGGGCATCGGACGCGGACAGGCTTCGGCGGTCATCGACGTGGCGAAGGCGAGAAATGAATACTTTGAGGAGACCGGCATCTACATCCCGATCTGTTCCGATGGCGGCATCGTCTACGATTACCACATGACGCTGGCGCTCGCCATGGGCGCGGACTTCCTGATGCTGGGCAGATACTTCTCCAGATTCGACGAATCACCGACCAACCGCCTGAACATCAACGGCACCTACGTGAAGGAATACTGGGGCGAGGGATCTGCGCGCGCGAGAAACTGGCAGAGATACGATCTGGGCGGAGACGCCAGAATGAAGTTCGAAGAGGGCGTGGATTCCTATGTTCCGTACGCCGGTCCGCTGAGCGATAACGTGAGACAGTCCCTGCTGAAGGTGAAGTCCACCATGTGCAACTGCGGCACGATGACGATCAAGGAACTGCAGGAGAACGCTAAGATCACGCTGGTCTCCGCAACGAGTATCGTAGAGGGCGGAGCGCACGATGTTATCCTGAAGGATACCAGCGCCAGCAACAATAACCGATAGAGATATCAAGTGGAACAATCATGTGTTCTGTAGTATACTGTAGTTGTATGAGAATGAGGGAAAAGAGATAAAGAACGGAGGCTGATTGAGATGAAAAAGATCCTGATGATCGGCGTGGCGATCGTGTTATGCATGGGGCTCGTGGTCATGACGGGTTGCGGCAGTGAGGAAGCCGAACCTGAACCGACCACGACAGAGGCCACGACAACAGAAGCGACTACGACAACCGAGGCGACGACGAAGGCGGAGACCTATAAGACATGGTACAACTCCAAGCTCGACGCGCTGGTAGATGAACACGGCGGCGTGAACGGCGGCAAACTCGTAGATATGGATGCGGACGGAACGCCGGAGATGATCGTCTATTACGGCCAGGTTCCGAACCTGACTGTGGAGATCTTCACGGTAAAGGATAAGAATGTGGAGAGTATCTATACCGGCACGGCCGGCGTGCGGTACGGACAGACGGATGCGTCCTACCAGATCTGGATCAACGAGAGCGTCAGCCCGTCCGTGATCATCCTCTTCAATTCTTCCGACGAGTGGGTCGATGAGACAATCAGCGCGGTCAGCGTCAGCGGCGGCGCGGCATCCACGGAGAGCCTGAAGGCTGCAACGGACGGAGAGAACGATGACCCTGACCGGTCCTGGCTGCAGAATTGCTCCATCAACGGAGAATCTGTATCCGAGAGTGACTATAACGCGGAGTACGAGCGGCTGAAGACCGGAGCGGAGATCGTTGATCCGACAATGGCCGATCTGGACAGCCTCCGGACGGCACTGAGTGAATAAATACGCAGTACAGGTACGCCTGAAGAAAGGACAAGTTTTTTTGCATCATGATTAAACTGCGTAACGTATCAAAGTTTTATTACAGCAAGGGAATGATCGCAAGCGGAATCTCCAAGGTCAATCTTGATTTTGACCTTGGAGAATTTGTCGTTATTACGGGAGAATCCGGCAGCGGCAAATCGACCCTGCTCAACGTCATCTCGGGCCTGGATTCCTATGAAGAGGGCGAGATGTACATCAACGGGCAGGAGACAAGTCATTACCTTGCGGCGGATTTCGAAGAGTACCGAAAGAAATATATCGGGAACATCTTTCAGAATTTCAATCTGGTCAACAGTTACACCGTTTACCAGAACATCGAGCTGATTCTGCGGATCAACGGCTACCGTAAGGAGGAGATCCGGCGCCGCGTCGACGAGATCATCGACCGGGTCGGCCTTTCGGCCTTCCGCAAGACCAAGGTGTCCAAGCTGTCCGGCGGACAGCGGCAGCGCGTTTCGATCGCCCGTGCCCTGGCCAAGGATACGGACATCATCGTAGCCGACGAGCCGACGGGCAATCTGGACAGCGAATCAGCGGAAGGGATCGTCAG
>JAZNNY010000033.1:0-3573 GCA_045580505.1 Lentihominibacter sp. | reverse complement strand
GTGAGCTGACGCGGGGCGGCAGCAGGGCGAGGGTTCGCGTCTGCTCTGAAGCGGCCGCGGAGCATGCGGTGAAGCGGCCGGCAGATCCGGAGCGCATCCGGGCCCAGCTCAGCAAGCTGGGCGGAACGCCTTTCGAGGCGGCAGATGATAAAATCCAGGTGGACCTTGCGCCGGACACGGCCATTCCGATCTCGGAGATCAACCGAATGAGAAGGGAAGGAATCGACCTGCTTTTGGAAGAGAAAAGAAGAATGAAAAGGGCGCCGCTGGACCGAGCGGCTCTAGAAGAGGCGCGGGAGAGGCTTGGGCAGCAGCGGCTTCAGATCCCATCGCCGGAGGAAGTGACCGGGCGGCTGGGAAAGCCGGTGCCGCTTGAAACGTACATGAAGGGGGAAGACGGACTGCCGTATCTGCTGCCTGTGACGAAGGGGGCAGCGGACGCCTGCCTGCGGGAGCATCTGGAGGAGGTCTCGGATGCCTGCCGCGCGCGCGGGATCCTGGTGAACAACGCGGGCTGGATCAGGCAGCTGCAGGGAGCGGGCGTGAAGGTCTATGGCGGACACGGGCTGAACATATATAATGAGGAAAGCCGACTCGCCTATGCAGACGCAGGAGTCGAAGTCGTGGAATTATCGCATGAGGCGGACCTGCCTTTGGATGGAAAGATTCCGCTGATGATCACAGAGCATCCCGTGAAATCAAAAACCCTTACGGATCGTAAGGGTCAGGTGCATTTAGTTGAAGTTTCCCCTTCCGGGGACAAGACACTGATCTGGTAGCGGTACTTACACCTCGTTGGCGCTGCGAAACATAGCGATCGAGAGGTAGAAGAGCGCGGCGGTGATCATGTCCCAGCTCCACTTCCAGCCGTTTCTGGCGGTGATATAAAGGCAGATCAGAGCGATGAGAAGCAGAAACAGGGAACTGAGAACCCGTTTCGTATCCCGCTTCTGCCCATTGTTTCGAATTGTCATAGCGAACCTCCTACGTATAGTATATATACACGGTTATCCTACCATAAATTGAAACCGGTTTCAATGGGAGACAATATAGAGGAACATATAGTCTGAATTCGTTGACTTTTCTATATTAAAGATGTATAATTTAACCAAATCTGAAAAGCGAAGGTGGTGTATATCGCTTTTTGGATTTCCCGAAATCATATTACTTATTTGGTAAGGAGGAATTTTTATGGGTAGAAAGGTGCCAATGTGGCAATGCGTACTCGCCATTATCGGCATGGTCGTATTCCTGTTCTGGAACGTCATGGGCGATAACGGTGGTGAAGCGCACACCGGTCTGATCCTCGCCGCCTGCGTAGCAGGAATCATCGGCGCGATCAACGGCTGGAAATGGAGCTACATGGAGCAGGGCATCCTGGCAGCGATCAACAGATCCATGCAGGCGATGCTGATCCTGGCAGTCGTAGGTGCCATGATCGCTTCATGGAAGGCTGGCGGTGTTATTCCGTCAATGATGTACTATGGTATCAAAGTTATTGCACCGAGCATCTTCCTGTTCACAGCTTGTCTGCTGTGCTCGATCGTATCTCTGGCGACAGGTTCATCCTGGTCGACAGCAGGTTCGATGGGAGTTGCTTTGATCGGTATCGGAACTGCACTGGGATTCCCGTCCTACATGACAGCAGGCGCGATCGTATCCGGCGCATACTTCGGTGACAAGATGTCCCCGCTGTCCGATACGACAAACCTGGCTCCTGCGGTAGCAGGCTCCAACCTGTTCGATCACATCAAGCACATGGTCTATACGGTAGGACCGTCCCTGATCATTGCATTCATCGTCTATCTGGTTCTTGGCTTCATGCACAAGGGCGGTGCGGCAGATGAATCCACGATCGATCTGTTCCTGAACTTCATCACAATGAATTACAAGGTAGGTATCCTGTACCTGATCCCGCCGGTCTTCGTTATCGTTGCGGTCATCGTCAAGATGCCGGCACTGCCTGCACTGATCGCAGGTGTATTCCTTGGTGTACCGTTCATGGCGATGCAGGGCGTCAAGATCGTCCCGGGCGGCGGCGAGCTGTCTGATCTGGGCAACATCATCAATAACGGCTGGTCCGAAGAGAACCTGACTGTTCCGGAAGGAATCGATGAAGAGATGGCAGGCAACCTGCTGTCCCTGCTGTCCGGCGGCGGCACCCAGTCCATGATGTGGACGATCTCCCTGATCATGCTGGCGATGTGCTTCGGCGGCATTGTAGACTCGACCGGAATCATGGCGAACCTGGCAGGAGCGATCCTGAAGCTGGCAAGAGGCACCAGAGGCGGTCTGGTCATCGTAACCGAGTTGTCCTGCGTCTTCGTCAATGCGATCTGCTGCGACCAGTACCTGTCCATCATTCTGCCGGGCAGAATGTACAAGGAAGCATTCGAAGACAGAAGACTCAAGGCCAAGAACCTGTCCAGATGTCTGGAAGACTCCGGTACGATCACATCCAACTTCTTCCCATGGAACACCTGCGGTGCAACCATGAGATCCTTCCTGGGTGTCAACAGCGCATACATTCCGTTCGCAGTACTGAACTATGTGAACCCGCTGGTATCCATGTTCTATGGAGTCACAGGCATCACGATGGAAGAGATGACCGAAGAAGAGTACCAGAAGATCCTGGAAGAAAGAGAAGCAGAGAAGAAGGCTGCTATGGAGGCTGCAGAAGCATAAACCCTATTCTGGGCTGTGCGACAGCACCTCATAAGTTGTTGCGAAACAAATATCTCGAGATATACACCAGAAACCGGCGCCTAGGCGCCGGTTTTTCTTTGTATATATAGGAAGGTTGTTTCGGGACGGCGGTTTCGGGGCGGTTGTTGCGGGGTGGTTGTTGCGGGGTGGTTGTTGCGGGCTGGCGGGTTCGAGCTAGCTGTTTCGGGCTGGCAGTTTCGAGGTGGCGGTTTCAAGCTAGCTGTTTCGGGCTGGTATTTTCTGGCCCCATTTCCCTGTTCGATTTCCAGAAAATGGACAAACTCTGCAGAAAGCCCATAAAAGGCCGATCTCTGCAGAGTTATGGATGAGATAAATTCCATATCCTGGCGGAACTCTGCAGAATGCCTTCTGAGAGGCAGATCCTGCAGAGTTCAGAGCGATATTCCCGCTTCCCGGGATGATGAACTCTGCAAGATCCCATCTAAAAGGGGCATTTCGCAGAGTTCGCTGCATATTTGCCGTCTTTCAGGGAAGTGAACTCTGCAAGATCCCGCCAAAAAGGGACATCCTGCAGAGTTTGCCAGACAGGACGGCCTGATGGGCGGTTATCCGTATCGGAAGGCCTGCATAGAAGGGACTGTGTCTGTGGATACATCCCCACAGAAAGCCGCTCAGACCCCGCAGGGCGCCTGCAAGAAACTTGACCAAATGGCCGATAAAAACAACATGAAAAAAGATAGAAAAAGGTGTTGACAAGGGGAAATGGATTTGGTAATATAGCAAAGTCGGTTGCAGGAAGCCCTGCGGCGGCGGCAAAAGGGTCGAAAAAAGAATAGAAAAGTTCTTGACAAACAGATCCGGATGCCATATAATAAAAAAGCTCGCCGGAAAGAGCGAAGCGAAAGC
>JAZNNY010000032.1:0-54349 GCA_045580505.1 Lentihominibacter sp. | reverse complement strand
GTCGAGTTTCAGCACGGAGTCCGCTCCGGTGATAAAGTAGATCTTCGCTTCGGTCCCGAACCGCTCCTGCATGGCCCGCAGGGTCAGGTAGGTGTAGGACACCCCTTCCTGTTCGAGCTCATAGGAACACGGCTCGATGGCGGGCTCATCCGCAAGCGCAAGCCGGAGCATCTCCATCCGGTCTTCTCCCGAAGCCGGAACGCGGTCCTGCTTGAAGGGCTGCAGTCTCGCCGGAACGAGCAGCACCTGGTCGAGCCCCGCCTGCACCAGCGCGTCTTTGGCCAGGTGAACGTGCCCGGTATGGACCGGATCGAAACTTCCGCCCAGGATTCCTATCTTTTTCATTTTAATTTGATTCCCAGCTCATCCAGCTGATCTTCATCGACGAGTCCCGGCGCCTCACTGACCATACACTGGGCAGCCTGGTTCTTCGGGAAGGCGATGACTTCACGGATGGATTTCTCACCGGTCAGGAGCATGACCAGACGGTCAAGTCCGTAGGCCAGACCGCCGTGCGGCGGTGTGCCATAGCGGAAGGCTTCCACCAGGAATCCGAATTTCTCGTTGATCTCCTCCTCGCCCATGTTCAGCGCGCGGAACATGTCTTCCTGCATGTCGCGGTCGTGAATACGGATGCTCCCGCCGCCGAGCTCGACGCCGTTTAAGACGATGTCGTAGGCATTCGCCTTGCAGGCGTGCGGATCGGTCTTCAGCAGCGCCGCGTCCTCTTCCTTCGGAGAGGTGAACGGATGGTGCATGGCGGACCAGCGGTCCTCCTTCTCGTCGTACTCAAAGAGCGGGAAGTCGACGACCCACAGGAAATTGTACTGGTTGTCGTCGAGCAGGCCGAGTTCTCCTGCGATATGTCTTCTGAGGAAACCGAGCGTATCCCAGACGACCTTGTCCCTGTCGCTGATGATCAGGATCAGGTCGTTTTCTTTCGCGCCCATGTGGTCTGCGATCTCCTGCAGCTGCTCCGGGCTGAAGAATTTGTTCACGGACGAAGAAACGCCGTCCGCGTTCACCTTCATCCAGACCATGCCTCTGGCGCCGTAGCTCTTGATCGCTTCGGTCAGCTTATCGATCTTCTTTCTCGTATAGGTCGGTGCTCCGCCCGTGACGCAGATGCCGCGGACGCTGCCGCCGGCTGCGATCGCGTCGGTGAATACCTTAAAATCGCAGTCCTTAACGAGTTCTGTAATATCCTGCAGTTCAAATCCGAATCTGGTGTCCGGCTTGTCGCTGCCGTACCGGTCCATGGCCTCCTGCCAGGTCATCCTCGGGAACGGCGTAACCAGGTCGATTCCCTTCAGCTCCTTGAAGACACGCTTCATGAAGCCTCCCTGGATCGCGATCACATCGTCCACATCGACGAAGGACATCTCCAGGTCGATCTGGGTGAACTCCGGCTGACGGTCCGCCCTCAGGTCCTCGTCGCGGAAGCACTTGACGATCTGGAAGTACCGGTCGGTGCCGCCGACCATCAGCAGCTGCTTAAAGGTCTGCGGTGACTGCGGCAGCGCATAGAAATGGCCCTGGTTGACACGGCTCGGAACCAGATAGTCCCTCGCGCCTTCCGGCGTGGACTTGATCAGCATCGGCGTCTCCACCTCGGTAAAGCCGTTCTCGGCGAAGTAGTTTCTCGCGATGTTGGTCAGGTGGGCCCGGAAGGTCAGGTTGTCCTGCATCTTCTTCTTTCTCAGGTCCAGGTATCTGTACTTCAGTCTGAGATTATCATCGACGTTGTCATCGTCCTTGATGTAGATCGGCGGCGTCTCCGCTTCGGAGTAAATGACCAGTTCCTCCGCAATGATTTCGATCTCTCCGGTCGGAAGATCCGGATTCTTGGATTCCCTCTCGGTCACCTTCCCCTTCACGCCGACCACGTATTCGCTCCGCAGCCGGTCCGCCTTCTCAAACAGTTCCTGCGGGATCTGGTCGTTGAACACGACCTGGGTGATTCCCGTCTTATCTCTGATATCGCAGAAGATCAGTCCGCCCAGATTGCGCCGCTTGGCGACCCATCCGTTGAGGGAGACCGTCTCGCCGATGTTTTCTTTTGTGAGTACGCCGCACATGTGGGTGCGTTTCATGATTGCCATTGCTATGATGTCCTTTCGATTTGATTTATTTTTTTATTTATTTTGTGTTTGATCTGTATGCCGTTCGCTTAAGTCCTCGTCGCTGCAGCTGCATCCTCCTCTCTCGCTGTTCGCCGGGAAAATCGCCGAAGAGAGCGATTTTCCGGACGGCTCCCCAGCTCGCGCCGTCGGTGCAGCTCCCACGCTCCTGCGGAAGTCGCTCACGACATACAGATTCATCACCAAATACCTGAATCAATACATCATACCGAGCGAATCATACCAAGCAGGAGTACATGAATGCTTCTTTATGGATGGATCTGCAGGGATCAGCATCGAGGTTACTATTCTGTGCTGCAGGGCTCGGCAGCGAATGATCCGCAGGAACACCTGTAGAATGGCGGTGGGGTCGAGCAAGGCATGTGGGTCACCGGCTCGTGCCCGCGCATCGAATGCGAAGCGCGCGGGATTCACGAGGCGGGCCACCTGCCGCGAGAGCCTGCCCCATTCTACGTGTGACGAGGACGATTGAGCTGACGAGCCGTGCAGCACCAGAATCAGAAAACTCTATTTGCTAAGCGCTGCAACGATCCCATCCATGGGTACTTCCGTCTGCTCCCCGCTCTCCATGTCCTTGATGGTCAGCTTGCCCGCTTCGAGTTCGGAGTCGCCGATCACGATGGTCTTGGCTGCGTGGATCCGGTTGGCGTGCTTGAACTGATTCTTGAGGTTTCGGCCCATGACGTCCATCTGGACGGCAACGCCCGCCGCGCGCAGGTCTTTCATGAGCTTCAGGGCGGCCATCTTGCCGGCATCACCCATGAAGGCGATGAAGACATCCGTGCCCGGCTCCTGAGGGATCTCGAAGCCGCAGGCTTCCATGGTCATGAGCATTCTTTCCTTGCCCATGCCCCAGCCGACGCCAGGGGTGGACGGTCCGCCGATCTCCTCGACGAGTCCGTCGTATCTGCCGCCACCGCAGACTGTGCCCTGGGCGCCGATCTTGGTGGTGACAAATTCAAAGGCAGTCTTCGTATAGTAATCCAGACCGCGGACGATCTTCGGATTGACTTCGTATTCGATGCCGAAGGCATCCAGGTTCGCCTTCAGTTCGTCGAAGGCCTTGGCGCAGTCTTCGCAGAGGTAATCCAGCATCATCGGGGCGCCCTGCACCAGTTCCTGGTCGATCGGGGACTTGCAGTCCAGGATTCTCATCGGGTTGGTGTGGTACCGCTCCTGACAGGTCGGGCAGAGCTGGTCGTACTTCGGCTTCAGGAAGTCCTTCAGGGCCTTTCTGTGCTCGCCTCTGCAGTTCGGGCAGCCGACGCTGTTGATCTCGAGCTTCACATCGGTGATTCCCATTTCCTTGATGAATTCATAGCCGATCGCGATGATCTCGGCATCCGCCATCATGTCGGTCGTGCCGAAGGTCTCCACGCCGAACTGGTGGAATTCACGGAGACGGCCCGACTGCGGCTTCTCATAGCGGAAGCACGGGATATTGTAATAGTACTTGTTCGGCTGAACGCCGGCGTATTCCTTGTGCTCTACATAGGCTCTGACGACCGGGGAGGTTCCCTCCGGACGCAGGGTGATGCTTCTTCCCGCGAAATCCTTGAAGGTGTACATCTCCTTTTGTACGATATCGGTCGTATCTCCTACACCGCGATGGAACAGCTCCGTATGCTCGAATACCGGTGTGCGGATCTCCTGAAAGCCGTACTTCCTGCAGATCTCAGCGAATTTCTCTTCGAGATAGTGCCACTTGTATGCCTCCTGCGGCATAACATCCTTGGTTCCTTTCGGTGCGTTTGTTAACATTGTGTCCCTCCTGGTTCATTATTCTGACCGAAAAAGCCTTTGGCCTTCCGGTCCATCATTGCATCGATTCGATCGATGTAGATCTCGTAATTGGATACATTGGCGACGCGCTCAAGCCGGTTCTCTGCCGGGAAATAGATCTTGCTGATCCCGCCGGCGCCGAGAGCCAGAATGGACTGGCGCTCCTCCATGATCCTGATATTATAAACAGAGAGTTTGTCGTCTCTGCAATATCCTATATTCTCCGTGTTGCCGGACGTATGCTTCTGCCGGTACAGGTAGTAAGGCCGGTAGCCTTCCCCCCGCAGCGCCGCCGAAGCATGCATGAGCATCTGCTCTCTGAGTTCCTCCGCCCGGTAATTGAAATTCTCGTCCATCTCCTTTAGCCTGGAGGCCCGTTTGACCGCCAGCGTATGGAGCGTGATGTTGTCCGCGCCCAGATCCAGCACTTCTGCCAGACTTTCTGCAAAGGCAGGAAAATCCTCTTCCGGAAGGCCTGCAATCAGGTCGGCGTTGATACTGTCAAATCCCGCGGCCTTTGCCATGCGGAAGGCGTCCCTGGTCTGCTGCACGGTATGCCTTCTTCCGATCAGGTCCAGCGTCTTCTGGTGCATGGTCTGCGGATTGATGCTGATCCTGCCGACGCCGTTTTCCTTCAGGGCGAGGAGTTTCCCCTCCGTGATGGTGTCGGGCCTGCCCGCCTCGACGGTAAATTCCCGGCAGGAGGAAAGGTCAAAACTCTCCGAGACCTTCCTCAGAAGCTCATCCAGCTGCGTCTCGTCCAGCGTGGTCGGCGTTCCCCCGCCGATGTAGACGGATTCGATCTGAAAGCCGTCCTTTCTGGCTGCATCACCTGCGTAGGCGATCTCCCGGTGCAGCGCTGCAAGATAGCGGACGATCTCCTCCTCTCCCCGCTGGTTCGAAGTGAACGAGCAGTAGAGGCACCTGGTCGGACAGAACGGGATCCCGATATAAAGGCCGCAGCTTCGCGCGGGCGGATCGCCCGCCTGGCTCGCCTGGTAGCTGAGGATCTCTGTGGTAAGGTCCGCCTTGCTTTCGTGGAGCAGGTAGCGTTCACGCAGAACGCGGCTTGCCCGGCTGAGCGGCTCCTCTGCGGACTGGCCTGCCTTTGCGCCTGCTGATCTGGCGCCAAATGCAAGCTCATAGGCCAGCTTCACGGGCCGTATGCCGGTCAGAATGCCCCATTTGGGAGACTTCCCCGTGGCCTCGGATAAATCGCGGTAGATCGCGCGTTTCACGGCGTCAGCATCGCCTTCAAAACGATACTGCAGCTGCACGCAGCCTTCCTCCTGCTCCGCGGCTTCATCGTCCGCAGAAACAAGCCGGTACTCGGACGGCTGCAGAAACACCTTGATCAGTTCCTCGTAAGCGTTCAGTTTCTCTGTGCCTGTGATCCTGATCTCAAACAAAAGGATTGTGCTCCTTTTCCCATCCGATGTTGGTCGGTCCCATGTGGCCCGGATAGACGTTGGTCTTGTCCGGCAAAGTCCAGATTTTCTCGTGGATAGAGTCCTTCAGTTTCTTGAAGGAAGATCCGGGGAAGTCCGTTCTGCCGATCGACCCCTGAAAGAGCGTGTCGCCGCTGAAACAGGTGTGCCACTCGGGTGCGTAGATGCACATGCCGCCCGGAGAATGTCCCGGCGTACTGAGGAAGGTCAGGTTCATGCTGCCGACCGACATCGTATCCCCGTCGTTTACAAAAATATCCGGATGGATCCTGGTCAGCTGACCCCACTGCCGGCTCATATTGAAGTCCGGATCGCCGAGCATCTGCTCCTCAAGGGCGCTGGCGACGATCTTCACGTTCGGAAAATCCTCTTTCAGCGCAGGAATCCCCATGATATGGTCCGCGTGGCCGTGGGTCAGGATGATGTACTCCAGTTCAGCGCCGGTTGACATAACATGGTCTTTCATCTTCTGCGTCCAGCCGCCGGGATCGACGATGAACGCCTTGTTTGTGTATTCGTCCGTTACCAGATATGTGTTCACGCCAAGCGGTCCGCTCGGCATATTCGTAATCTGCATAGTTTCCTCCGTCTCAGAACAGCTTGTGGCTGTCCAGTAATATAGTCACCGGGCCGTCGTTGCGGATATCCACGACCATGTGCGTCTGGAAGACGCCCTCTTCGACGTGGATCCCCTTCTCCCGGATCATTCCGATCACGGTCTGATAGAGCTCGTTCGCCTGCTCGGGGCGTGCTGCCTTCGTAAAGCCCGGCCGGCGTCCCTTGCGTGCGTCCGCCAGCAGGGTGAACTGCGAGATCGCGAGAATCTCTCCGCCCACGTCCTCGATCGAAAGGTTCAGTTTATCCTCTTCATCCTCGAAGATCCGAAGACCGGTGATCTTGTCCGCGATATAGCGGGCGTCCTTCTCTGTATCCCCGTCCTCTACGCCGATCAGAACGGTGAATCCGGCCCCGATGGAGCCCTTGACCTCTCCGTCCACGCTGACGCTGCTGCTTGTTACTTTCTGTACGACTGCTCTCATGCTCTGCTCCTGTAGGCATCGAGTATACCGGGCACATTTCTCAGGGACCGGCACATCTTCTCAACCTGCTCCCTGTCGTGCAGCGACAGGGTCAGGTCCATCCGGATCGTCTCATCCTTGCCGGCTTTGGCGTTCAGACCCGCGATGTGGACATCCATGTCCTCGCAGATCTTGGATATACTGGAGAAGATGCCCTTCTGGTCCTTGGCGATCAGGGCGATCGTGCTGTTAAAGGAACTCTTCTCAAGCGTCTCCGGATCCCAGCTGACTTCGATCATGCGCTGCCGGTCTTCATCGGTCAGCCCGCGCAGGTTGTCGCAGTCTCTGCGATGGACAGTGATGCCGCGGCCCTTCGTAATGAAGCCGACGATGTCATCGCCCGGAACCGGCCTGCAGCAGCGGCCCAGTGTAATCAGAAGATTATCGACGCCCTCGACGACAACGCCGGTGTCATCCACCATCCGGCGTTTCTCCTGCTCCTGCCGCTCTGTGCGCTTCTGGACCTTCTCGCCGACCCGGTTCAGGTCATCCATCAGCGAAGTTTCCTTCTCTGCGTCCTCGCGACGGCCCGCCTCTTCTTCGTATCCGAGCAGGATGGAAAGAACCTTGCTCTGGAAGTTGCCGCCGTAGCTGAGCTGGGTAAACAGTTCGTCCTGGTCCTTAAAGCCAAGTTCCTTGACCACCCGGTTCAGGTAAGAATTCTTCAGAAGGACCCTTGGATCGTGGGCCTTCTTGCGGAGGTATTTATCAAAGAGGTCCTTGCCCTTGTCGACGGCGTCGTTCTTGTTTTCGCGCTTGAGCCACTGCCGGATCTTGTTTCTGGCAGAACTGGACTTGGCGATCTTGAGCCAGTCGATGCTCGGCCCTGCCGCGTTCGGCGAGGTGACGATCTCGATGATGTTGCCGTTTTCCAGCGGATGGTCGATGGTGACCATCTTGCCGTTGACCTTGGCGCCGACGCATTTACAGCCGACATCTGTATGGATCTTGAAGGCGAAATCCAGCGGCGTGGAACCGGCCGGAAGTTCGATGACGTCTCCCTGCGGCGTGAATACGAATACCTGCGAGGAGAAGAGATCCATCTTCAGTGATTCCATGAATTCGCGCGGATCGCTGACGTCCTTCTGCCATTCCAGAGCCTGCCGCAGCCAGGAGAGTTTGACCTCCTCAGTGTCGGAATCGACGCCCTCCTTGTACTTCCAGTGGGCTGCGATACCGTATTCCGCGATCCGGTGCATCTCGTAGGTCCGGATCTGGATCTCGAACGGCCTGGCTTCGTCGCCGAACACGGTCGTGTGGAGGGACTGATACATGTTGGGCTTCGGCATGGGGATGTAGTCCTTGAAGCGGCCCGGAATCGGCCTCCACATAGTATGCACAAGTCCGAGCACCGCATAGCAGTCCCGGACAGTCTCTACGATGATCCGTACGGCCATGAGGTCGAAGATCTCGTCGATATTCTTGTGCTGATATTTCATCTTCTTATAGATGCTGTAAAAGTGCTTGGATCTGCCGTAGATCTCGTAACGGATCCCGATGTCATCGAGGGACTCCTTCAGTCTGGCGATGATCTTATCGATAGCTTCCTCGCGCTCTTCCTTACGCTCGCTCACCTGCTCCGCGAGGTCGTAGTAGGCCTCGGGATAGAGGAATTTCAGGGCGATGTCCTCGAGTTCCATCTTCATAGAGTAGATCCCGAGACGGGCGGCCAGAGGCGCGTAAATATCCAGCGTCTCCTGACACTTCTCGATGATCTTCTCGTGGGACATGTAGTTGATCGTCCGCAGGTTATGCAGACGGTCGGAAAGCTTGATGATGAGGACACGAATGTCCTTTGACATGGCAAGGAACATCTTGCGGAGGTTCTCCACCTGCCGCGCTTCCTTGCTCTCCACCTTCAGAGAGCCCAGCTTGGTGACGCCGTCGACCAGCAGGCCGACTTCTTCGCCGAAATCCCGGATCAGTTCTTCCTTGGTGTAGGGCGTATCCTCTACGACATCGTGCAAAAGCCCCGCCACGATGGTCTCTTCGTCCATGCCAAGATCAGCCAGGATCTCAGCCACGGCCATCGGATGGATCAGGTACGGTTCACCCGACTTGCGCAGCTGTCCCCTGTGCATCTCTTCGGCTACGTCATAGGCATGAGCGATCAGGTCGATGTCGTAGTTCTCGTTATATTCCAGAATTGTATCAAGGAATTCGCTCTTTTTCTTCATGCAAGTCTAGAGACGGAATGTCTCATCATCATCGTCACGTGCCTCAGTCTGTTTCTTATTGTTGCCCTTCACGTAGCGCTTGGAACGGCGCTCACCGTTTGCAGGCTTCTTTGCCGGCTTCTTCGCGGCAGCTTCCGCTTCTGCACTGGCCCCGGCAGCTTCTGCGGTTTCCGGCGTATTCGGAACATCCGGAGTTTCCGGAGCTTCCGCCATCTTATCTTCAGCCTGCGCCTTGATCTCCTTAGCCGGCTTCTCTTCCTTCACCGGCTCTTCTGCCTTGGCAGGAGTCTCTGCCGGAGCACCCAGCTTCTTCGCAGCCTTGGCGTCCTTCTTCGCCTGCTTCTTGGCCAGTTTGATCTGACGCTCATAGGTCGAGACCTTGCCGAGCGTGCTGAACTCGTAGTAGAACGGCGAACAGATGCAGATGGAGGAATAGGTTCCGGCCAGAATACCGACCATCAGCGGCAGAATGAAGACGCGGATGGCGTCGCCTGCCATGATCAGAAGCGGCACCATGACCAGGATGGTGGTCGCAGAGGTCATCAGCGACCGGCTCAGGGTCTGGCTGATGGAAGTGTCGATGGTCTCGACCAGGTTCCCTCGTTTCATATATCTCAGGTTCTCACGGATACGGTCGAAGATAACGATGGTGTCGTTGATCGAGTAACCGACAACGGTCAGGATACCCGCGATGAACGGGTTGTTGACCGTGACCTGGAAGATCGCGTAGAAGGATATGACGATCAATACGTCATGCAGTACGCCCAGCATGGCCGATCCGCCGAACCGCCACTGGCGGAACCGTATTCTGATATAAATCAGCATACAGATCGCCGCTATGACGATGGCCAGGATCGCGTTGTTTCTTAGTTCTTTACCCACGGAGCCGCCGAACAGTTCCTGGGCGATGATATCATCATCTGTGGTGCCGAAGGCTTCATTGATGGAGTCGATGACCTTCGCTCTCTCTGCGTTCTCCATCGCTTTGGTGGTACGGATCACGATCTCGGTGTTACCCTCGCCGGAATAAATGATCGTCGGATCGAGGTCATAGGCAGCAACGGCCTTCTCTACATCCGCAATCTTGACCTGCTTATGCATATCCATCTGGATCATGGTACCGCCGGTGAAGTCGATACCGAAGTTGAGTCCGCGGACGATGCCGCAGCCGAGTCCAACGATCAGGATCACTGCGGAAATGCAGTACATCACCTTCCTCTTGTCGATCAGGTTCAGGTGACCCTTGAATGCAAAGGCAGCCGTTCCGTCCTTCTTCATGCCGAAGAAGCCCAGCTTGGCCGTAGCTCTGGACTGTGCGAACAGACCGACGTACAGCTGCGTAACGATGACCGCCGTAAAGATACTGACGATGATACCGACCATGAAGGTGAAGGCAAAGCCCTTAACCGAACTGGTACCGATCTCGTACAGGATGACTGCTGCGATCAGGGTGGTGACCTGCGAGTCGATGATCGAGGTCAGCGCCCTCTTATATCCGGTCTCGGCAGCAACGCGGATGCTCCTGCCGGCCATGAGTTCTTCCCTGATACGGGAGAATATGATGACGTTGGCGTCGACCGCCATACCGACGGCGACGATGATGCCCGCGATACCGGGCAGGGTCAGGGTCACATGCATGACGGACATGATGTTGACCACGATGACTACGTAGAAGAGCAGCGCCAGGTCAGCAGCGATACCGAGGCCTCTGTAGGCCAGCAGCATCAGCAGCAGAACCAGCCCCAGGCCGATCAGGCCCGCGTAGACGCTCATCTCAAGTGCGTTATATCCGATCTGCGCAGACTGTACAGAGGATGTGACCTCGGTCAGGGTGATCGGCAGCGATCCGCCGCGGATCAGAGCAGCCAGGTTCTGGGCTTCTTCCTGAGAGAAGTCGCCGGTGATGCTGCAGCTTCCGCCTGCAATCGGCTCATTGACGTGAGGTGCGGAAATGATCTCGTTGTCCAGGACGATGGCGATGGCGCCGCCGTCAATGCCCTGAATAGCAGATGTTACTTCGCCGTTATAGGCCTTCTTGGTGGCCTCATAGAATGCATCCGCTCCGCTGGAATCGAACTGCAGATTGACTGCATAGCTCGTGGACTTATCATCCTGTCCCGCCTGAGCGTCCTTGACGCTGCCGCCGTCCAGTACGAGCGATCCGTCAGCCAGGATGAACTGCAGCTGGGCAGTCTTACCGATCTGCTCGATCGCTTCCTCAGCGTTCTCCGCTCCCGGAAGTTCGACACGGATCCGGTTCTCACCCTCGATGGTGACCGTCGGCTCCGAAAGTCCGAGCTCGTTGACACGGTTCTCGATGACTGCCTGGGTCTGCTCCATGACAGTCCGCTTGTCCTCATCCGTCGTGTACTTGGCAAGATCCTTCTTGTCCGCTTCCAGTACGACATAGACACCGCCCTTGATGTCAAGGCCAAGTCCCATGCGGTCCTTGATCGGTGTCATCGGACCGATGCCCTTAACTGTAACGACCCATCCGAATGCGATGATAATGATGAACACTATCGCCAGCACTCTCCTCACGTTATAACTCATAAATTCCTCCAGCTAATCCATTGTATTTGTAATTCTTCTCTCGACAGAATAGTACATTCTATTCTACATCTTTTCGCCCGTTCATACAAGGAAAAACGAGGGATTTTCGCACTAAAAAAGAGGCATATCGCGGTGACATGCCTCTTAGCAGGTTCTTATTCCCCTTCTGCCTTGGGAGCTTCGGCTTCTTCAGCAGCCGGGGCCGCCTCTTCTGCAGCAGTTTCAACCGGAGCCTCCTCTGCAGGAGCATCAGCCGGCGCCTCTTCCTTCGGCTCTTCCTCAACGACCGGAGCCGCCTTCTTCATTCTCTTCGGCTTGGACTTCCTGACTTCCTTCTCCTCAGCATCGCCGATTTCTTCATAGTCGTCTGTCGTCGCCTTGTTATGTCCGGAGCCTTCCTTGGTGACCTTGGAGATAGACCATCTCATCATCTCCATCTTAACCTTGTCTGCGCCGACCTGAATAACGATGGTCTCATCCTTCGTCTTCACGATCTTGCCGCAGATGCCGCCGATCGTTACGATCTCGTCTCCGACCTGAACGCTGTTTCTCATCGCGGTCGTTTCTTTCTCACGCTTCTTCTGCGGGCGGATCATCAGAAAATACATGATCACGATCAGCAGTATTAATGGGATAATTGTCATCATTGTGCCACTCATAGCATACTCCTCCTGGGTTTGTTGATTACCTTATGAATTGTGGTGCCGGCAGTGGGGGTCGAACCCACACGGTGTTGCCACCACGGGATTTTGAGTCCCGCACGTCTGCCAATTCCATCATGCCGGCACGACCTCATAATTATAGCATCAGACAGTAACGATTTCAAGTTCTTCGTCTTCGATTTTCTCCATGTGTCTGCGTCCGATCAGCCGGTACATGATCGGGATGACAAGCAGCGTTGTCACCGTCGCATACATCAGACCTCCGATGCAGACGATCGCAACCGGCTGGACCATTTCAGCGCCGTTTCCGAGGCCGATCGCGAGCGGGATCAGACCGAGAATCGTCGTGGCTGCCGTCATGATGACCGGCCGCATACGGACGGCGCCTGCATTGATGATGGCCTCTTCCAGGCCCTGCCCCTCAAGACGGAACCGGTTGATACAGTCGACCAGAACGATGGCATTGTTGACAACGATGCCCATGAGCATAACGAAGCCCATCATACCGACCACGCTCAGCACCTGCCCTGTCATAAGCAGCGCAGCCATGCCGCCGGTAAAGGCCAGCGGAATTGTGAAGATGACGATCAGCGGCGAACGGATCGACTGGAACTGGGCGACCATGATCAGGTAGACCAGCAGGAATCCGACGATGAGCATCAGCAGCATCTGCCGCATAGCATCCATGATCTCTTCGTTCTGTCCGCCGTAATCGACCTCAACTCCGTCTTTGACCAGATGGTCCTTCTCAATCATCTTCTGAATCGCGGAGGTTACCTTGGTAACGTTATAGCCGTCTTTGAGTCCGGCGGTTATGGTAGTGCTCCTCCTCTGGTCCGAATGGTTGATCTCGCTCAGCGAAGCATCACTTGTAATCTCACAGATGCTGGAAAGCCGGACGGTCTCTTTTGTCCCGTCCTTCTTGTCCACGGACAGCTTCATCGTCTCCAGTTCATCCAGGGTAAAGCCCGTGGCCGGGTTTTCGATGCTGACATCGATGGTCGTCCCCTCCTGTTTCAGGGAAGTCGCGGTCTTTTCCTTCTGGAGTTTGGCGGCCACCTGCTGATAGATCTGGGCGACCGTCAGTCCCTCTTCCATGGCCAGATTCTTATCGATGGTAACGTGTATTTCCTCGGTACTCGTCTCTCCGATGTCCGACACATCCTCAAGCGGCTTCATCCGGCTGAGCCTGTCCTCGACCGCCTCAGTGGATTCCCTGAGCGCGTCCAGGTCATCCGAGTACAGGGTGATCCCGATATCGGACCCTCCCATATAAGAAGTCATGTCCATATCGGCGGAAGTCTGGATGGTCAGGTTGTATTTCTTCTCGAATTCGCGCATGACCTTGACGACCTTCTGCGCGTTGTCGGTTTTTGACGGGTCCATGACGACATACATGCTGGTATTCGTCACGTCGTCCTCCGTGGCGGACATGCCCATCACGCCCAGCGTATCTGACGCAAGCATGGCGCCGGCCGTCTCAACTCCGTCGATCTTTCTGACCGCGTCCATGATCTCATCGTTAACAGCTGCCGTTTCCTCCAGCGTCGACTCCTCCGGCATCGTGATGTCCGCCGAGATCTGCGGTGTCGACATGGACGGCATGAATTCAAAGCCCCGGGTGAGCAGCAGGCCGGCCGAGGCAAACAGCAGGACCACCGCGCCGATGAGCACTATTTTTTTATGAGAAAGACTCCATGCCGCAATCGAGCGATACTTCTTTACCACCCTGCCGTTCTGGCTCAGGACAGACTTCTTAGGCCGCCGCACCAGCATGCCCTTGGCCATGGCCGGTACCAGGGTCAGCGCGATCAAAAGGCTGGCCAAAAGCGAATAAGTGACCGTCAGGGCCAGGTCTATGAAGATGTCCTTGGTCATGCCGTCTACGAAGATGATCGGAGCGAAGACGCAGATGGTCGTCAGGGTCGATGCCGTGATCGCTCCTGCTACCTGCACCGCGCCTGAAACCGCGGCCTGCACCAGAGAATAGCCGAGACTTCGCAGTCGGTAGATGTTCTCGATGACGACGATGGAGTTATCCACCAGCATGCCGACACCGATCGCAAGACCGGACAGGGAGATCAGATTCAGCGTAACTCCGGAGAAGTACATGAGCGCAAGTGCGAAGACCACGCTGACAGGAATACTGATGGTCGTGATGATGGTTGGCCGGATGTCCCGCAGGAAAAAGAGCAGGATCAGGATGGCCAGGACCGCGCCGAGCAGCAGGTTCTTCAGGACGGAATTGATGACCTGATGGATGTACTCCCCCTGGTTCATCAGCGCCTTGAAGTGCAGCCCCTTATGTGTTTTCTCCAGAGATTCGAACTTATCGATCACGTTGTCCGCAACGGTCGCGGTCGCATAGGTGGACTGCTTCGTAAAGCTGAGCAGAACGCCGTTCTCGCCGTTGATGCGCGCGTAGGTCTCATCGCTTTCGGACGCAGGCACGACAACGCCGATGTCCCGCACCCGGATTGGCTCGATGTCATCGATCTGAAGGTCGAACAGAACCAGGTTCTCCATTTCGGCTTTGTCCTTGATTTTATCGCCGACGCTGACCAGGATCTCATTTTCTCCGTCCTGGACATAGCCTGCCGGCATGCTGAAGTTCTGAGCTTCAAGGATCGAGGAGACGTTCTCCATGGTGATGATCGTATCCAGATCTGCTCCGGCCAAGGCGGCGTCCCTTCCGTCTTCGATCTCCTGCAGGGTGCTTTCAAGCTGAGAGATGGTCACATCGAGGGCGGAGGCAGCAGAGCTCAGATCGGCGTAGCCGGTGCCGAGCTGGTAGGCGAGCGTTGCCTCCTGGGTCTCGATTTCGGCCAGACCCTGTTCAATCTGCAGAATGCCCTGATCGATCGCGGAAATATCAATCAGATCGATTGCCGCGGTCAGATCTTCAATAGACTTAAACCCCGCCGCCTGCAGCTTCTGCATCGCTTCCTGTATCTGCATAGGATCGCCGGAAGCCATCTGCTCCGCGATTTCCTGGGCCAGAGAAGTAAGCGCCTCCTTCTGCGCCGTCAGGGTGTCCTTCTGAGCCTGCAGCGCAGCCTTCTGTTTCAGGAGTTTCTTCTTGGCCTTGGCGAAATTCTTCTCCGCTTTCTTCTCCCCGGACGTTACCTCTTTCTTGCCTTTTTCTATTTTTTTCTCGCCGGATTTCGCCTTGTTGATGCCGCTTCTGACCTGCCCCTTGCCGTCGTCGATCTGGGCGTTGATCGCGCTTTTTACCTCATCGTTAAGAGCGTCGATCTTCTCCTGATCCAGCACGATCTGCAGTCCGTCATCGATCATTCCCATGGCGTTTACGGACGCGACGCCTTCGGTTCCCTTCAACGGCGTAAGCAGGTCATCTCTCGTTAATGTGGATACCTCAGCCGCATCCATATCCGTATGCGAAACGGCGGCCACGACGACCGGCATCATATCCATGTTGATCTTCATGACGACCGGGCTCGCCGCCGACTCAGGCATCTGGTCCCTGATCTGATCGACCTTGTCCCTGATGTCCACCGAGATGGCGTCCATATTGACATCGTCGTTGAATACGAGGCTGATATAGGAATAGTTGTCCGCAGAAACGGAATTCAGTTCGTCGATGTTCGGCAGCGTCGCGAGCTGCTGCTCCATCGGCTCGGTGATCTGAACCTCAGCCTCTTCCGCGCTTGCACCGGGATCAGCCGTCAATACGATCACGACCGGCGCGTCCAGACTCGGGAACAGGTCCGGGGTCATTTTTGACAGAGAAACACCGCCAAAGATCAGCACGATGGCGATTGCGACGAATACGGTGAATGGTTTTTTTACACTTAATTTAGAGAGCATGATTCTCCCGTTACCCTTCTCTTTATTTCAGACCCTTCAGGTCCCGCAGCGAACCGCGGAACACGTTCAGGTCAAGGTCCTTCGCCCCTTCGTCCACATAGGGGGAAGAACCCTCGAATGTATACTGGCAGATGGTCCAGTCCCTTCCGTCCGGCAGCGACTCCGACATCTCGGGATCGCTGATCCAGATCGGATACTCATCATATTTTCCGGCAAGATACTGTTCATACAAGTACGGATTCGTATAGAGGACCGGCGTCCGGCCGTAATGATCCTGCAAGGCCGCAAGCAATGGCTGCAAAACGTCGTCCAGCATTTCCTGCGTCGGCGGAGCGGTCTCATAGTCCCCGTACATCTCGATGTCCACGGCAGGCGGCAGCGTTCTGCGCCCAAAAAACGGCAGCCCGAGCCCCTTCGGAACGGTATCGATGAAGTTCTCTGCCTGGCTTACCCCTTCCGTATCGAAACTCAGGAAGTGGTAGGCGCCGGTGACAAGTCCTGCCCTGCGTGATTTCTTCCAGTATTCCTTAAATTGAGGATCCACGTGACTGCTTCCCTCGCTCGCCTTGATATAAGCGAAGGAAAAGCCTTCTTCAGCGAGTCCCTTCCAGTCGATTTCCTCCTGATAGGAAGAAACATCGATCCCGCAAAGGGCGTCCGTAAGGCCCGTCTGAGACTCCGCCAGCGCTCCGCTGGCCTGCTCTATCTGTTTATTGTCAAGCCCCTGCCACAGGAATCCTGCGGCTAAAACAGCGATGACCGCAACCGCGAGGATCACGCCCAGCCTGCCTTTGCGCCTTGCTCTGGTCATAAAGTCCGAACCTGTTTCATATCTTTAACTAACAAAAGTTATTATACGATTATTTATACCTATATGCAATGTACAAAAAAGAAAACAGACGGTCAAGCCGTCTGCTCTTCATGGTGCGGCCTGCCGGACTTGAACCGGCACGGTCTCCCACACGCCCCTCAAACGTGCGCGTCTGCCAATTCCGCCAAGGCCGCATGAATTGGCGCCGTCTTTCAGGCACTCGTTTATTTTAGTATCATTTTGCCTCTTTGTCAACCGGAAATTCACCGAGATCTTCAAGCACCTGATCCAGCCTTGCGGCGAGTTCCTCTCTGGATCCGGAATTATCCACGACAAAGTCCGCTCTGGCGCATTTTTCTTCCTCCGGCATTTGGTTCCGGATCCGGGCCAGCACATCTTCTTCGCTGCATCCGTCACGCTCCATGACACGCTGCACACGCACGGCCTCCTCTGCAGTCAGGACGATCACCTTCCTGCAAAGGCAGTCCAGGCCCGATTCAAAGAGCAGCGGTACGTCGAGCAGGATGAGATCCCCTGCTCCGGCCGCATCGATCCTGCGCCGTATCTCGCCAATGATCTGCCGGAACAGGATGTCTTCCAGCATTTTTTTCTGATCCGGATCGGCGAAGACGAGCTCCGCCATCTTCTTCCGGTCCAGGGACCCGTCTTCTCGGAGCACGCCGGAATCTTCCGAATCAGCCCCTTCAAAGGCGCGTTCGATCTCCTCGAGCACGGGATTATCTTCACCCGGCACCTTCTCGGTCAGCTTCCTGCTGATCGCATCCGCATCGATGTGAATCAGCCCCCTGGATGCGAGGTAGCCGGCGGCCGTGGATTTGCCGGTCCCGATGCCGCCGGTGAGTCCGAGTACGAACGGGGCTTCCTTCTTATTTGAGTTCATACCAGTTCCCGCCTTCGTTCAGATCCGCCTTCAGGGCCACGTTCATGGTCACGGCGGACTCCATATTCTCAACCAGAAGCTTCTCTACCGCTTCCAGTTCTTCGCGCTCGGTATGGATGATCAGTTCATCGTGGATCTGCAGGATCAGCCTGGACTTCAGTCCCTGATCGCGCAGGGCCCGGAAGACCCGGATCATGGCGATTTTGATGATGTCAGCCGCGCTGCCCTGGATCGGGGAATTCATGGCGAGCCGTTCGCCCGCCTGCCTTACCATAAACTGCGACGCCTTGATCTCATTGATATAGCGCCGGCGGCCGAACATGGTCTCCACATAGCCCTGCTCCTTACAGAGCTCGACCTGCCCGTCCATAAAGGCCTTGACCGCCTGGTGCTTGGCAAAGTAGGCCTTGATGTATTCATCCGCTTCTTTTCTTGTGATGTTCAGGTTGCTTGAAAGCCCGAACGAGCTCATACCGTAGATGACCCCGAAATTGACCGCTTTAGCCCGGCTCCGCTCTTCCGGAGTGATCTGGTCTTCCGGAATGCCGAGCACGTTCGCCGCCGTCGCGCGGTGGATGTCTTCTCCGCGATTGAACGCGTCGATCAGAGCAGGGTCTTCCGACATATGAGCGAGGACCCTGAGCTCGATCTGCGAATAGTCGGCGCCGACCAGCGTAGCGTCCTGCGTATCAGGAACAAAAGCCTTGCGGAGCTTTCTTCCGAGTTCCGTGCGGATTGGTATGTTCTGCAGATTCGGCTCTGTGCAGCTGATTCGCCCGGTCGCGGCGACCGTCTGCATGAAGTGGGCGTGAATCTTCCCGTCCTCGGAATTGATCAGCGGAATCAGCCCGTCGATGTAGGTGGACTTCAGCTTGGTCAGCTGCCGGTACTCTAAAATGGCCGGAATGATCTGGTGCTTGTCCCGGATCTTTTCCAGGATATCTGCGCTGGTGGAATAGCCCCGCTTGGTCTTCTTGCCGTGCGGCAGTTCCAGCTTCTCAAACAGGATCGGTCCGAGCTGGGTCGGAGAATTGATGTTGAACTCCTCTCCCGCAAGCTCGTGGATCTCATTCGTCAGCCGGTCGATCTCACCGGAAAGCTCGCTGCCGAACTCCTCCAGGAAGACGGGGTCGGCCTTGAAGCCCTCTTTCTCCATGGCTGCCATGACCTCGATCAGCGGCAGTTCGATATCATAGAGGACCGCCTCCAGATTCAGCGAGGAAATGGTCTGCTCCTGGACCTTGCGAAGATCCATGACCGTTGCTGCCCATCTGAGCCCGTATTCCAGATAGTTCTCAGACGGATCGGAGAAAAGATCGAGCTGCCCGCTGGCAGAGAGGAACTCCTGCTCCGCCTCAAGCGTCTCGCCGAGGAATTCGGTGGACAGGGCCGAAATGCTGTAGTCGCTTCTGCCCGGATCGAGTACATACTGAGCGACCTGGGTATCGAAGGCTACATCAAAGCAGGATGCTCCATGGCACATGAGCATGTAGAGGTCCTTCTTGATGTCGTGGCCATAGAGTCTGATCTTCTGTGCATCAAACCATGCTCCAAGCCCAGGGAGCACCGCGGGATCGAAGAAATAGCAGGTGCTCTGATCTGTCAGAAGCACGCCGTCGATCTGCGGCTTTCTGACGTGGCTGTTATCACCGAAGACCTTGAGGCAGACCTCGCCCGTAAGCTGCAGGTCTTCCAGCGCCTGCTGGTCTCTGACGCTGACTTTTGCAAAGGCAGATGCGTCCGTGCGTTTGATCTGCTTGGGAGCATCCGGCCCGGCTTCATCCGCCTGGGACTGGCCTGCCTTTGCAGCATCCTCTGCGGACAGGTTCAGTTTCTTCAAAAAGCGGCTGAACTCCAGCTTCTTATAAAGCGCAACGAGCGCAGACGTATCCTGCGGCCGGATCTGCCAGGCTTCGATGTCGGTGTTGATCGGTACGCTGGTGTTGATGGTCGCGAGCATCTTGCTCATCACAGCCTGCTGGCGCCCTTCCGCGATCTTCTTCTGCAGGCCGGCCGGCTTGATGTCCTCGACGCTGGCCAGGATGCCCTCAACGCTGCCGAACTCCTGGATCAGCTTGGTGGCGGACTTGGCGCCGACCCCGGCAACGCCGGGTATGTTATCGGAGCTGTCTCCGGCAAGGCCTTTGTAGTCGATGAACTGAAGCGGCTCAAAGCCGTACTTCTCCCGGAAAAACTCCTCATCGTACAGGTCGAACTCGGAGACACCCTTCTTCGTAAAAACGACCTTGGTCACATCCGTCACGAGCTGCAGCTGGTCCTTGTCCCCGGTGATGATATAGGGCGCAAGTCCCGCATCCTCGGAGGCGCGGGCAACCGTTCCGATGATGTCATCCGCCTCAAATCCCTCCTTCTCGATCCTGGTAATGCCCATGGCGTCCAGGATCTCCTTGAGCAGGGGGATCTGCATGGCGAGCTCCGGCGGCATCTTCTTCCGCCCCGCCTTGTATTCATCGTATTCCAGATGGCGGAAGGTGGGCGCCTTCATATCGAAGGCGACGGCCATGTATTCCGGCTCATAGTCTTTTCGGATTTTATCCAGCATATTGACGAAGCCGTAGATGGCGTGGGTGTAGATGCCGTCCTTTGTCATCATCGGATTCCGCATGGCGTAATAGGCACGGTTGATCAGGCTGTTGCCGTCGATGATCGCAATTCGTTTCATAGGTTTATCCTCACTCTGTCATCAGATCGCATACTGCGGAGGCGAAGGCCACCGGATCCTCGGGGGCAAGTCCCTCAATCAGGAGGGCCTGGTCGTAGAGGATGGCTGCGTAGGTCTTCACCTTCTCCTTATCCTGCTGATACAGTTCATTCAGTTTCGCGGCAATCGGGTGGGATGCGTTGATCTCCAGAACGCGCTCCGCCTTGACCTTTTCGTCCATCGGCATGGCGTTCAGGACCTTCTCCATCTCGATGGAAAGGCCGCCCTTGGCGGTCAGGCAGACCGGATGGCTGACCAGACGCTGGGAAAGGCGCACGTCGCTGACCTTGCCATCCAGGCATTCCTTCATGTAGGCGAGCAGGTCCTTTGATTCCTCTTCCTGCTTCTTCGCCGCTTCCTTCTCTTCTTCGGTTTCTTCGATCTCAAGATCATCCGCGGAGACGGATTTGAACTCCTTGCCATCGAACTCGCGCATCATCTGCAGGGCGAATTCGTCCACGTCATCTGTCATATAAAGAATCTCGTAGCCGCGGCTTCTCAGAAGCTCGGTCTGCGGCATCTTATCGATCTTCTCGATGGATTCGCCGACCGCGTAATAGATGTACTTCTGCTCTTCCTTCATCCGGCTGACGTATTCAGCCAGGGTGACCGGCAGAGCCTTGCCATCCTTCTCATCGCCTTCTTCCGGCGCATAGGTCGAGTAATAGACCAGCAGATCCTGCAGCTTGTCCTTGTTCATGCCGAAGCCTTCGTAGACCCCATACTTGAGCTGCAGGCCGAACGCCTTGAAGAATTCCGCGTACTTCTCTCTGTCCTTATTCAGCAGCTCGAGCAGTTCTGATTTGATCTTTTTCTCGAGCCTCTGGGCAATGGCCTTGAGCTGACGGTCGTGCTGCAGCATCTCACGGGAGATGTTCAGAGACAGGTCCTGCGAGTCGACGAGGCCGCGGACGAAGCTGAAGTAGTCCGGCAGCAGGTCCGGGCACTTGTCCATGATCATCACGCCGGAGGAATAGAGCTGCAGCCCCTTCTCGAAGTCCTTGGAATAGTAGTCAAAGGGAGCCTTAGCCGGGATAAAGAGCAGCGCTGTGTAGCTCAGCATACCGTCGACATTGGTATGGATGACCTTGATCGGGTCGGCCATGTCGTAGTACTTCTCTTTATAAAACTGGTTGTAGTCCTCATCCTTCAGGGAGCTCTTCTGCTTCTTCCAGAGCGGCACCATGCTGTTCAGGGTCTCCAACTCCGAATAGGTCTCGTATTCCGGATGCTCGGCGTCTTCCGTACCCTCTTTAACCCGGGACTTCTCAACCATCATCTGGATCGGATAGCGGATGTAGTCCGAATACTTGCGGATCAGGCTGCGAATCCGGTACTCCTCCAGGAATTCGCTATAGCGTTCGTCTTCTGTATCGGCCTTGATGACCAGGGTGATCTCGGTGCCGTGGCCGTCCTTCTCCGCTTCCTTTACGGTATAGCCGTCGGCGCCGGTGGATTCCCACTGCCACGCTTCTTCAGATCCGAAGGCCTTCGATACGACGGTGACCTTGTCGCTGACCATGAAGGCGGAATAAAAACCAACGCCGAACTGACCGATGATGTCGATCTTATCCTGCTCAGCCGTGGTCTGATCTGCCTTTGCTTCGTCCGTCATCCCTGCCTTGAAATCAAAGCTGCCGCTGCGGGCGATGGTGCCCAGGTTCTTCTCGAGTTCCTCCTTGGTCATGCCGATGCCGTTATCGGAAATGACCAGGGTCCTCGCCTCCCGGTTCGGTTCGAGCCGGATGGAGAAGTCCTCCCGGTTCATCCCAGAGAGACCATCGGTCAGGCTCTTGTAGTAGAGCTTATCGATCGCGTCGCTGCTGTTGGAGATCAGCTCCCGCAGGAAGATCTCCTTGTGGGTGTAGATGGAATTGATCATCAGATCAAGAAGTCTTTTTGATTCTGCCTTAAACTGTTTCTTTGCCATTTAGTAAGTCATCTCCTCTTAAATATGATCATGGCGTCTCTGTTGGTCTGGTTTCTTTTTCTCACGAAAAAAACCGAAGTGCCGTTTCGGGTGATAATTCACGCCCTATCGATTGATAGGTGGGTTGCCTGCTGCGATCCGTTGCCTTCCGCCCCGCAGGCGGCCTGGCATTGTAGCGCGAGACGCGGCATCCCTGGAATGTAATGTAGGTTGAATTATACTGTCCCTTCTCGAACACCTCAGTCCTTATTTCTGTTGTAGCCGGAAGCACTGCTTCCTTATTCTGTCCCTCCGGGGAATTTATTCGATCTCCTCCAGATCGACGCTGCAGTTGTGGTGAACCTTCTGGACGTCATCGTTGTCCTCCAGAATGTCGATCATCTTCTTCAGTGATTTCAGATCTCCCGGCGTCTTCGGTGCAGCTTCCATGGACGGAACGAACTCGATCTCAGCCTCGACGAATTCATAGCCCGCTTCGGTAAGCGCGCCGTGTACATCGTTGAACACGCCCGGCTCCGTCAGGATTTCAAAGCTGTCTTCGTTCGTGATCATATCATCCGCGCCTGCTTCGAGAGCAGCTTCCATCAGCTCATCCTCATCGATCTCATCGGTCTTCTCGATCAGGAAAACGCCCTTACGGGAGAACATATAGGATACGCAGCCCTGGGATCCCAGGTTGCCGCCGTGCTTGTCAAATGTGGATCTGACTGCCGCCGTCGTACGGTTCTTGTTGTCGGTCAGCGCTTCTACGATGACTGCAACGCCGCCAACGCCATATCCTTCAAACATCAGCTCTTCGTAACTCTCGCCGCCGAGCTCTCCGGTACCCTTCTTAATCGCTCTCTTGATGTTGTCATTCGGCATGCCGATGGCCTTCGCCTTCTCGATGGCAACTCTCAGAGTCGCATTATAATCCGGATCTCCGCCCGCCTTGGCAGCCACGATGATCTGTCTGCCGTATTTCGTAAACATCGCAGCACGCTTGCTGTCCTGTGCTGCCTTCCTGCCTGCAATTGTTCCATGTCTTCCCATGAAGACACCTCCTCACTTCTTATATTCTGCTAAAAAGTATACACCCATAGCGGCATGATTTCAACCGTTGGGCAGATAAAAAAGCAGCGCCGCCAGATTGATGGCAGCGCCGCAGTGATTGTGCTCGATTATTTCCACTTGAGGGTGTAATAGCCAGTACCCTTTTGATAACACTGAACCTTTACGTAATATGTGCCTTTAGCAAGTTTACCTCCAAGGGTGTTGCTTAATTCGTATTGTTTTGTTTCACCGTTATTGTACTCAGTAATGGTCGGGGTGCCGATAAACTTTTTCTTGCCCTTATAGCAGGTTACTTTGATTCCTCCCGAACTGGTGCCGGTGCTCGTCAATTTCGATGTAATGATTAACTTTACCTTCTTTTTCTTGGTGTTCTTGAATTTATACCAATGTGTTTTCTGCGCACCTGTAATCATCAGGCCCTTTTGTAATTTCTTTCTTTTGATTTTCTTTGCTTTGCTCTTTTTCTTGCCGTATTTTGATTCTTTAACCTTAGTAAACTTAACCTTTACTGCATAGACCGGTGCATAGGATTTAACAGTAAAAGTGTAGACTCCCTTTTTCACTCCGATCTGACGGACGTTGCGGTTATAGGTTGAGTAAGTTACATAATTACTATAGCCTTTCGTTTTCGCCTGTAACGAATAGTTATTATTAGAACCATCTGCCAAAGTTACAGTCAAATAACCGGTAGAGGGGACGCTGACCTTGAATTGTGACACATTCGTCGCGTTGGCTCCGTGATAATAAACTTTATTGTATGGAACGTAAACCGATTCTGCAGCGGCATACATAACCCCAAACCTCATCGCGCCTTCTCCACTGATTTCAAGCTGGTATGTACCGCCAGCATTGACATGGTAGTATTTGACCTGGACGCCGGATGACAGCTTATCATTTGCGCCGAAAGTTGCATTCCTGACATTTAAGTAACTCGCTACATAGCCGATAATAATGGTGCCAGCTTTTGGCATTTTCACATTATATGTGTAGGTCTTATATCCACTGGCATTTGGCGTATCATAGTAGGTCGGTGAAGCTGTCGTATTAAAATTCTGTGCCGCAACTGTTGCCCCGCTATAAACCGTAGCTCCCTTCTTTGATGATTGAATCATCATATCATCTACCGGCAATTCCACCTCCGCTGAGCTCTGCACTTTGTTTACCGGGCCAGGCACACTCTGGATTTCACCAGTCCCCGCAAATACCGTTCCGGTCGTTCCAAAGCACATGGTCACGGCCACAACCGCACTCAATGCCCACGATAGTATTTTCTTTCTTTTCATAAGGACACCTCCCGCTTCTCGCTTCTTAATATCCACAGTATACTGCAAAACGAATATTCTGACAATAGTTCTGGGAAATTTTACGCAAACGTTTTCGCAACGTTTTTCTCTATACTACAATCACTGCCTGATTTCCCTGTAAATCGCATCTAGGAACCTTTAGGTAGTACAGTCGTACCACCTTTCAAATCATCAAACGGGTACTGAAACGGGAAGATTCTTTTTTGTACTATGTACTGTATTTTCGCGAACGGCTGAGGGGACAGTGCCGGAGCGGAATCCGCAGGAGCTGTTACGATCACCGGCGAGACGAACAAGAGAATAGAAAAACGCCACCGTCTGTCCGAGGGACGAAGTCCCGAGTTTCGGTGGCGTTCTATTCTCTGTGAGTAAGCCGTCGTGATCGTCAGCGACGAGGACCGAGCGAAGGCACTGTCCCCTTCAGTCATTCGCAAGAAAATAGGTAGTACGATTGTACTACCTACACAAAATGCAATAATCAGTTCCCGCACTTTGTGCTAGGAAAGCGCGGCCCGGCCTAATTTTGCCCGGCCGCGAGTTTCTCCTCCAGATTCTTATGCGCCGTCGTCATCATCAGCTTGATCCGGTTCAGCTGGTTGACGTGAGAAGCGCCCGGGTCGAAGTCGATGGCGACGATGTTGGCCTTCGGGCTGAACTTGCGCATAGCCTTCATCATGCCCTTGCCGGTGACGTGGTTCGGGAGGCAGGCGAACGGCTGCAGGCAGGCGATGTTCTCAACGCCGTGACTGATCAGCTCGACCATTTCGCCGGTGAGCAGCCACCCTTCTCCGCACTGGTTGCCCAGGGAAACGACCTGGGAAGCAGCCTTGGCCGTCTCCTCGATGCGGGACGGTTCGTAGAAGCGCCTGGATTCACGCAGCGCCTTGCGGGCCGGCGCCCGGTAGTGCTCGATGAACTTGATCGCAGCCTTGTTGGCCATCATGGATGAATAGGACCCGGACAGGTGCTCGTAGTTGAACTCCTTGTTCTGCATACCGTAGAGCAGGAAGTCCATCAGGTCCAGAACGACAGCCTCTCCGCCCTCTTCCTCGATGACGCCGACGATGTCATTGTTGGCGGTCGGATGATACTTGACCAGGATCTCGCCGACAACGCCGACCTTTGGCTTCTTGATGTCTTTCAAAGGCAGGCGGTCAAAGTCGTGCACGATGCCCGCGATGTTCTTCTTAAAGTTACGCATGTCGCCGTCCATCACGTTCTTCTCCGCCTGACGGTTCCAGAACTCGTAGAGCTTGTTGGCCGAGCCCGGCTCCTCCTCGTAGGGACGCGTTGCATACAGCACGCGCATGAACAGGTCGCCGTAGACGACCGCCATCATACCGCGCTTGATCAGCTTCGGGTCGGTCAGCTTAAAGCCGGGGTTGGATTCCAGCCCTGCCATGTTGACGGAAATGATCGGGATCTGCGGCATGCCAAGATCCTTCAGCGCCTTACGCAGCAGCGAAATATAGTTGGACGCACGGCACTGACCGCCGGTCTGCGACATGAACACCGCTGTCTTCTCCGGGTTATACTGACCGGACTTCAGAGCAGCGATGGTCTGGCCCAGGGTGACGATGGTCGGATAGCAGGCGTTGTTGTTGACGTACTTCAGTCCCTCTTCGACCGCGTTGGTGGTCACCGGCGGAAGTTCGATCGCCCGGTAGCCGCAGGACCGCATCATCTTTTCCAGCAGGCGGAAATGGATCGGAGACATCTGCGGCATCATGACCGTGTATTCCTCCTTCATTTCCTTAGTAAACACCACGCGCTCATACGGCGCATTCGACGGAGTCGGCTCGATATGATTCTTCTCCCGCTCCATGATCGCAGCGCGCAGGGACCGCACGCGGATCCTGGCCGCGCCGAGGTTCGACCCCTCATCGATCTTCAGGACCGTATAAAGCTTATTATTGTTATGACAGATCTCCTCGACCTGATCTGTTGTAACCGCGTCCAGTCCGCAGCCGAAGGAATTGAGCTGGATCAGCTCCACATCGTCCCTGGTTCCTGCGAAGACCGCCGCCCGGTACATTCTCGAATGGTAGACCCACTGGTCCAGTACGCGGATCGGCCTCTCAAGCTTCGCCAGATGACAGATGGAATCCTCGGTCAGAACGATCATCCCGTAGGAATTGATCAGCTTATCCATGCCGTGGTTGATCTCCGGATCCACATGGTAAGGCCGGCCGGCAAGCACGATCGCCTTGACGTGGTGGTCCTCCGCATACTTCAGCGCGGACTCTCCTGCCTTTGCCATATCTTCGTGGAACCTGTGGTCCTCCGCCCGGGCCTTCTCGATGGCGTGGCCGATCTCGGAGATCGTGATACCCATCGGCTTGAAGACCTTCTTCAGCTCCTGCTTCAGGCGCTTGTCGTCATCGTACGGCAGGAACGGATGCAGGAAGGTCACGCCCTCTTCCTCGATGATCTCGTCCATATTGTTGGCGATGACCTCCGGATAGGTCGCAACGATCGGGCAGTTGTAATGGTTCGGCTGCTTCTCGTCCTCAACGCGCTCGTAGTTGATGCTCGGATAGAAGATCAGCTTTTGCCCATCCTTGATGAGCGACTTGATGTGACCGTGCACCAGCTTGGCCGGATAGCAGGCCGTATCCGAAGAAATCGTATCCATACCCATCTCATAGATGGACTTCTTCGACATCGGCGACAGAACAACCGAGAAGCCGAGCGCCGTAAAGAACGTGTGCCAGAACGGATAGTTCTCGTACATGTTCAGCACCCGCGGGATCGCGATCTCGCCCCTCGGCGCCTCATCCAAAGGCAGGCTCTCGTAGCCGAACAGCCTCTGCAGCTTATACTGGTACAGGTTCGGCAGGTCGGTTTCGGTTTCCGTCTTGCCAGCCCCCTTCTCACAGCGGTTGCCCGTGATCAGGCGGCTTCCGTCGGAGAACTTATTGATGGTCAGCAGGCAGTTGTTCTCGCACTGCCGGCATCTCGTCGTCGAAGTCTTCACATCAAAACTCTCCAGCTCGTCTCTCTTCAACAGGCTGGATACGTGGTCTTCGTCATAGCGGTCTCTTGCGATCAGCGCACAGCCGAAGGCGCCCATCAGACCGGAAATGTCAGGCCGTACGACCTCCTTGTCCAGGATCTTCTCGATGCTCCGCAGGACCGCCTCGTTCAGGAAGGTTCCGCCCTGCACGACGATCTTCTCGCCGGCATCCTCCGGGTTTCTCAGCTTGATGACCTTATATAAAGCGTTCTTGATGACCGAATAGGACAGCCCCGCGGAGATGTCGCCGATCGTGGCGCCCTCCTTCTGGGCCTGCTTGACCTTGGAATTCATGAAGACCGTGCAGCGGGTTCCAAGATCGACCGGAGCCTCCGCCAGCAGCGCCTCCTGCGCAAAATCAGGCACGCTCATGTCCACGGACTTTGCGTAGGTCTCGATAAAGGAGCCGCAGCCGGACGAACACGCCTCGTTCAGCATGATATTGTAGAGCGCGTTGTCCTTGATCCGCATGCACTTCATGTCCTGGCCGCCGATGTCCAGGATGAAGTCGACGCCGGGCAGGAATTCCTCTGCCGCCTTGTAGTGGGCCATGGTCTCGATTTCACCCATGTCCGCATGGAACGCGGCCTTGATCAGGTTCTCTCCGTAGCCGGTAACAGCGGTGCCTGCGATCCAGGTCCCCTCGGGCATCTGATCGTAGACATCCTTCAGCATTTCAATGATCGGAGCGATCGGCTTGCCCCGGTTGTTTCTATAGAAAGTATACAGAACATTTTTATCGTCATCCATCAGAACCGACTTGGTCGTAGTGGATCCGGCATCGATGCCGAGGAACAGCCTGCCTTTCGCATCCTTAAGATCCTTGCGGCGGACCTTGGCCTGGTCATGGCGGGCCCGGAATTCATCCAGTTCCTCCTGGTTTTTGAAGAGCGGCTCGATCAGGCCGGTGTCTCTCAGACCGGACTGGTCCGCCCTCTTCAGCCGGTTCAGGATCTGGGGCAGGTTGGTTTCTTCATATTTGCCGGCGAGGTAGGCCGCGCCGATGGCAACGAAAAACCTGGAATTCTCCGGGAAGATCACGTCTTCCGGCGCAATGTCCAGCGTCTCGATAAAGCGCTTTCTCAGTTCCGGCAGGAAGGACAGCGGGCCGCCCAGGAAGGCAACCTTGCCCTTGATCGGGTGTCCGCAGGCAAGACCTGAAATGGTCTGGTCGACGACCGCCTGGAAAATGGACGCAGCCAGGTCCTCGATCTTGGCTCCGTCATTGATCAGCGGCTGGATATCTGTCTTGGCAAATACGCCGCAGCGGGCTGCGATCGGATAGATCAGCGTGTGTTTCTCGGACGCCGCATTGAGTCCGTCCGCATCCGTATTCAGAAGGACTGCCATCTGGTCGATGAAAGCGCCGGTACCGCCGGCGCAGGTGCCGTTCATCCGCTGCTCGATGGTCTGCCCGTAGAAGGTGATCTTGGCGTCCTCGCCGCCCAGTTCGATCGCGGTATCCGTCTCCGGGATGAGTTCCTCGACTGCTCTGCTGCAGGCGATGACCTCCTGCTCGAAGGGAACCTTGACCAGTTTGGCCAGCGACAGGCCGCCCGATCCGGTGATGACCGCCTGGACCGGCGTGTCCCCGAACTCATGCTCGGCCTTCTCGATCAGTTCCTCGACCTTATCGAATACATTCGACATGTGCCGCTCGTATTTGCTGTAGACGATGTTGTTCTCATCATCCATAAATACAAGTTTTACCGTTGTCGATCCTACATCAATTCCTAATCTCATTTCTTTCCTTATACCTTTTCCATATTAATACGAAGTTAATTGTGGAATTACGTGACGGTATATTCTATAATACTCACAGAGATAATGCAATCAGTATTTGGTACTATATTATGAAGTCAACACTCTCAAAACGTTCATTTCAAGCCATTTATCGGTTTTTAGATTATTTTAGTCCAATTGATGGTGACTGCGGGGCTCTTTGCGGGGCTGCCTGCTGCCTTTGCAGTACGGACCCGGCCGACACGACGCCGCACGCCGAATCGGACGAGAACGCCGACTACTCCATGGGCCTCTACCTGCTGCCCGGCGAAGACCAGATGTTCACCTTTGACGAGGACTGGATCAGCTGGGGCTACCTGCAGGCCGATGACTACGACTTCCCGGAGAGCTGGCACGGCCGCGTCCCCTTCTTTCAGTGCCTGACCCCGCCGCACTGCCCACGCGAGAAGCGTCCCATCCAGTGCCGCACCTACCCGCTCGCTCCGCACCTGGACGAGAACGGCTTCCTCTACATGATCATACACCGCGACCCCCTGCCCTACGAGTGTCCGCTCGTAGCAAAAAAGCAGGCCCATCCACTGGAACCTGCCTTTGTGAAAGCGACCTGGACCGCCTGGAGCCATCTGATCCGCGACCCGCTGATCCGGGACATGGTGGAGCTTGACTCCATCGTACGGGAAGAAGAAGGCTGGCCGGTCGAAATCATATATCCGACCTTTTAGAACGGCTCATCCGGCGCGATCCCCATCCGCCGGAATTCTTTTTTGTACATGTGATGCAGCATCAGCCCGAAATACAGGGTCCCGAGGATCTCTGCCAGCGGGAAGGCGTACCAGACCATGGAGAGCCCCGAGAAATACGCAAACAGCAGGGCCAGCGGCAGGATGCCGACGAACTGACGGATCAGGGAGCCCCAGAGGCTGAGGAATCCGTGTCCGGAGGCCTGGAAGATCGAGGATGACATGATGCCGAAGGACGCCGGCATGAAGCACCAGCTGATGATCCGGAAGGCCGGGACGCCGATCTCGTACATTTCTGCGCTGTTCTTCGCGTTGAAGATGCCGATCAGTTGATGAGCAAACAGCTGGAATACGATGAAGCCGACCACCATGATGCAGAAGGCAGCGATGAAGCCCTTCTTAAACGTCTCCATAAAGCGCTTTCTGTTCTGAGCGCCGTAATTGTAGCCCATGATGGGAAGCACGCCCTGATTCAGGCCGAAGCACGGCATGAAGATGAAGGACTGCAGCCTTCCGTAGACGCCCATGACCGCAACCGCTGTTTCGGTGAAACTGCCAAGGATCAGGTTCATGGAGAACTGCAGGATGGAGCCGATTCCCTGCATGAGAATCGCCGGTCCGCCTACCGCATAGATATCCTTGACGATCTGAGAATTCCACTTCCAGCCGCGAAGGCTGACCTTCACGGGGTGCTTTCTGCCAAACAGAATGTATTGTCCTAAAATGAGAGCCAGCAACTGACCGATCAGGGTCGCGACAGCCGCTCCGGTCACGCCCATTTCAGGGAACGGACCGATGCCGAAGATGAGCAGTGGGTCTGCGATGATGTTGGTGATGCCGCCGACCAGCCCGCAGACCATCGGCACGATCATGTTGCCGGTCGCCTGCAGGATCTTCTCCGTGATGCACTGAATCAGGACCATGATGGATCCGATCATGATAATCGAAAGGTACGCGGCGCCGCTCTCTACGATATACGGCGTGTCGGACATGGCGTTCATGACCGGTTTTGCCAGGAACAGTCCCAGGATCAGGAACGGGATCCAGCTGAAAAAGGCCAGCCGGTAGCCATGGCTCGCCGCCATATTCGCCTCTTCAAACCGGCGCGCGCCAAGCCGCCGGGAAATCAGCGAATTGATCCCGACCCCGGTTCCTACCGCGACCGAGATCATGACGAACTGGAACGGGAAAATGTAGGTGACTGCAGCCAGCGCCTGCTCCCCGAGCCGTGAGACGAAAAAACTGTCCACGACATTATACATGGCCTGCATCAACATCGACACCATGGCAGGCCATGACATATTCAAAATAAGCTTACCGATGGGCATAACGCCCATTTTGTTTTCTGGCATAAAAAATACTCCTTGCTAAAAACCACAAGGAGTATTTTATCACCGCATTATGCGAATAGCAACCTTTAATATACCGTCGTCTTATAGATGAACTTCACGCTTCCATCCATGCCGGACGGCTTTTCGGTGAAAGTCGTGTAGGACTGTCCCGCGTCTAAGACGTCTTCCAGGTCGTTCATGGTGCCCTTCAGTTCATCGTTATAGAGGTCGATGATCTTCTTGATTCCCTCTTTGTAGATCTTGGACATGCCCTGGGACAGCTGCTTCGAACCGTCCTCAAGCTGAGCAGTGCCCTCTTCCAGCTGCTCCGTGCCGTCCTTTAATTCGTCGGTACCGTGGACGAGCTTATTCAGCGCCCTGGTCAGCTTACCTTTTTTCTTAACGGACCTGTAGACCTGTGTCTGCATTTCATCAAGGCCCGCATTGATCACGGTCATGCCGCCGATCAGCGTGGTCTGGTTCTTTCCCTGCCGGGCGAGCTTCTTGTTATAGCCACCCAGGCTGCCGGAAGCCTTTTCCAGGCCCTTCTTGACCTGACCCACTGCTCCGGCTGCGGTTCCGATGTCATCAGCGGATGTGCTCATCTGCTCCGCTGCGCCCCTGAGCTGGGCCGGGGCATCCTTCAGACCTTTTTCCAGTTTCTCGGCGCCTGGCTGCAAGCCGTATTTGATCGTCTTCAGTTCCTCATTGGCAATCGCGCTTTCGCCATTGGCTACCTGCCGATATCCATTAAACATATCGATGACCGGGCCGAGTTTTGCGATTTCCTCATCTGTAAGCCCCTGGGCTTTCATGATGTTCTCGATGCTCCCCGCCTGCTGAAGGGTCCCGTTCAGTCCCTCCAGAGCCGCTTCCGGCTGCTGTAGTGCCTTTTCATAGCCTTCGATCGCCTGCTTCATACCTGCGTTGAGCTGAGCCGCTCCATCCGCTGCTGTCTGCAGCTGATCAGCGCTCGCATTCAGGGCCTTAGCGCCCTCCCCTGCCTGCTTCGAGCCATTGCTTAAACCGATTGCGATCTGATCCAGCGCATTGATCGCGCCCGGGTTCTGCGGCGTTCCGTCGCCCTTATCGAGACCGGTCTTCAGCATCTTCATCCCGGAAAGGATCGTATCCGTGCCGTCCTTCAGCTGGCCCGTGGACGATGCGATTTTCTTCATCTGACTCTTCAGGGATCCGCGCAGGGTGACCGCACCCTTATCCAGCTGGGCAACGCCCTCCGAAAGTTCTCCCATGCCGCCGTCAAGCTGCTGCACGCCGTCATAAAGTTCACCGGATCCATCCACCAGCGCCTTCGCGCCCTTATCGAGCTGCCTGATCTGATCGTCGTAATCCAGATCTCCGAACTCATCGGAATCTATTTCCTCGAACATGGAGTTCGTGACCACCGTCATCATGTCCTGGATGGCGAAATCCTTGGCAGTTCCTGTGATCGTCACGGTGTCGGAGAGATCCAGGTCCACCAGGTCCTTATCGATGTTCAGCGCATCCTGCAGACCGGGTACCGCGATGGCCGCCACGATCTGCTTGTCACCGTCATCGATGACCTTTCCATGGTCGATCTCAATATCCGTAAAGGAATCGTCCTCTGCAATGAAGGCTGTCATAGCGAGGAACGGCACCGTCGTCCCGTTGTCCGATCTGGCCGTGTTCCGGTAGTCGATGACGATCTTCACATCTCCATCGGCCCCTTCCAGTTCATTTCCCTGGACTTCCTCATCGTTCAGGAAATAGGAGATCCCTAGTCTGACCGGCACATCCTTGTCCGTGGTTCCCTGATAGAAGATGTCGTTTCCGCCGGCCTTCCAGACAAGCGCATCTTTCTCTCCCGTCTCGAAGGTCTCATCCCCCTTGACGTTTTCGATGTCCTTCAGGTTCGACCTGTCTTTGATCGTGTCCGACCCCGGCTCGTTGATCAGATGGTCACTGACGGTTACCTCATTCTGGGATCCGTCCGCTTCTGTCACCACATAGACCGTCTCGTCCTTGGTGATTTTTTCTGCTGCAAAAGCAGGTACGGCCGTGGTCCCAAGCAGCGCGGCCGCTGCAGCGATAGCGATAACTTTTCTTCCAGATTTCATGTTACTTTTGTCCTCCCCTGTAGATGCAGGCATAGTTAGTCTTATCTAATTATAGTGTTTTTATGAAAGTTTTTCAACCCGTGTCTTGTCAATAAAGCCCTTGCTGGTTTTGCATATGATCCCGTCGAACAGAACGAAGAACGACGGAACGATGAACATGACGACCAGAAGGCTGATGATCGCGCCCCGGCCCATCAGCAGGCAGAGCGAGCCGATCAGGTCGATGTCCGAGTAGATCCCGACGCCGATGGTTGCGGCGAAGAAGCTCAGCGCGCTGACCATGACCGAAGGCATCGAGGTCGAATGAGCGATTCGGATTGCCTCCTTCTTCTCACGGCCGGCAAATCGCTCCAACTTGTACCGGTTGGTCATCAGAATCGCGTAGTCGACCGTGGAGCCGAGCTGGACGGTACTGATGATGATCGACGTAATAAAGGCCAGCACGCTTCCCGTATAGTACGGGATGCCCAGATTGATGAAAATACCGAGCTCGATCGAGGCGACCAGGATGATCGGCAGTGAGATCGACTGCAGGGCGATCAGGATGATCAGGAAGATCGCCGCAATGGAGATCGCCGTGACGACCTTGAAGTCCCGGTCGGTGATCTTGATCAGGTCCTTGGTGCAGGGTGCCTCTCCGATCAGCATCCCGTGCTCATCGTATTTCTGAACGATCTTGTTGATCTCATCGATCTGGTGATTGACCTTGTAGCCGGCGACCGGATATTCCGAATTGATGATGGCGAGTTCGTAGTTGTCGCTGGCGAGTTCTCCTTCCAGCTTGTTCGGCACCATCATATCCGGGAAGGTCGGGCCGAGCGTTCCCTCAAGACTCAGCGTATATCCCACGCCATCGACCTGATCGATTTTCTTCATCATGTCCCGGACGTCCTTTTGCGGCGTGTCCGCGTCGATCAGCAGCATGTGGGTGCAGCTCATATCGAAGTCATCCGCCAGTTTCTGGTTGGCCACTGCAAAAGGCAGGTCCTGCGGGATCGACAGGTCCAGCTTATAGTAGACATCCGTGTGACGGTATCCGTAGAAGGCGGGTCCGAGCAGGATCAGGAAGATCGCCGCAAAGATCAGCGGGCGCTTCACGATTCCCGCGGACAGCCGGTCGAATTTCGGAACCAGCGGCTTATGCCGCAGTTTATTGATGAACTTCTCACTGCAGAGCAGCAGCGATGGCAGGATCGTGATGCTGGAAATGACGCCGATCAGAACGCCGCGCGCCAGCACGATGCCCATGTCCATGCCCAGTTTGAAGGTCATAAAGCAAAGGGCGATGAAGCCCGCGATGGTCGTCAGTGAGCTGGAGGAAATGGACACCAGGGTCTTGGAAATGGCGTTGGCCATGGCTTCATCCCGCGGCATCTTCAGCACATTTCTGTGTTCCTCATAGCTGTGCCAGAGGAAGATCGAATAGTCCGTGGTGACCGCCAGCTGCAGGACCGCGGCGATGGCCTGGGTAATAAAGGACATTTCCCCCGATAGATAGGAAAGCCCCATATTATACAGAATCGCCATGCCGATCCCCGCGATAAACAGGAGCGGCAGTGCGAACGAGTTCATGAAGATCCCGAGCACGATCATGGCGAGGATGACCGCGACTGCGACATAGACCGGTTCCTCCGTCTCGATCAGGTCCTTCAGGTCCTCGACGAAACAGGTCATGCCGCTGATGAAACACTGCTTCCCGCCGATCTGCCGGATCTCCTCCACCGCTGCCAGCGTCTCGTCGGCGGAAGTCGGCTTGTCGAAGAAGACGGCCATCAGCGTGGAATCCCCGCTGTTGAACTTGTCGTATACACTCTCCGGCAGCATCTCTTCCGGCACGGACAGGTCCAGCACGGTATCGTACCAGATGACCGTCGCGACGGAGTCTACCTTCTCGATCTTGTCCTTGAATTCAGCCACCTGCTTTGGTTCCATTCCGTCGACCATGACCATGGCGAACCCGCCTTTGCCGAATTCGTCGAGCAGGATATCCTGCCCCTTGATCGTGTCGATGCTGTCAGGCAGATAGGTCAGGACGTCATAGTTGATCCTGGTTCCGATCATGCCGAGCGCGGACGGAATCAAAAGCAGCAGCGCAATGATGATGATGATTTTTCTGCTTTTAACTACGCCTTTCGCAAATCGCAGCACTGGCTTCTCTCCTCTTTTGTTACATAAAAAATGGCCGGTGCATGAATGCACCGTGCCTATATTAATCCAGTTTTTCCTTCTTATCTATATACAATAAAAATGGCATGCCCAAAATTTGTGCACATGCCACAATCTGTTAAAATTATTTAATTCCGGCGGCTTCCTCCGCGCTCTCCAGCACGGACTTGATGGTTCCCATAAAGAGGATGTTGTAGATCTGGGCCAGATATTCCGGCGTCTGCTCCATTCCCCCGCGGATCCAGGACATGACGTGGCTGACGGCAGCCCCCATATAGAGCTCCGTTGCGATGCGGATCGCCTTCTGGGAGCACGGAAACCCTTTGGCCTGCCTTTCCACGATGATCTGGGCGTGCCGCATCATGACCTCGTTGATGAAGCGGGTCAGCAGATCGTCGCTGATGGACTCGTAGATGTGGATGATCATGGACTGGTTCTCGTAGAGATAGTCCAGGGTCTCCGCCAGGCCCCCTTCCCAGTCCGCCTCGTCCCGGTACTTGGCCATGATCGCTTCGGTCTTCTGCTCGAAGATCCAGCGCAGCAGCTCGTACACGTCGTGAAAATGATAGTAGAAAGTGTTGCGGGTCAGCCCGCAGGCTTCGGTAATCTCCTTGATGGTGATCTTGTCGAGCGGCCGGTCCTTCAGCAGGTCCATGACCGCCTGGGCCAGCGCCTTTTCGGTCAGTTTACTCATGTCAGTCCTCGATCTCAAGCTGCTTCAGCCGCGACATCCCCACGCCGCCGTAAAGCTGCATGCCCGTGATGGTCCCTTCCTTTCCGGTAACATCAACGTGCAGCGTCCCGGCGGGCTGCTGCAGGTGATAGGTGCAGGCGTCTTCGTTCTTCAGATCCCGGGAGGCCAGCGCATAGGCGGTCGCGTTCGAGCCGGACGCGCAGCTGCCTTCGAAGTAGATGGTGTCCACGTCCCGCACATACACGATCGGCGTGAGCTTGCCCTCGGCGGGATCGGCGAACATGGCTCCAAAGGCAGGAATGTCCCTGGACGTCAGTTGATAGACGTTGTCCCGCAGATGGAGGAACAGGCTGTTCATCGTTTCCCTGTCGCAGGTCTCGATGGTTTCCGCTGCGATCTGACTGATCACCAGATGGGAGATCCCGTCCATATGAACCAGCTGCCCCTCGATGGCATCAACCATCAGAAGGTCCGCCAGGTCGGTCGTGATCGGAATGCGGATCTCTTCCATTTCTTCGGGAAGCGGCATCTGCAGGCGCACGGTGCCGTAGATGGAATTGTCCGCTTCGATCCATGCGTGCAGAGGGTCCTCCGATCCGCTGACAGAAACATCGATCTCCTCCGCAGCCGGCTCCTGCTGCATGGCCTCATAGAAGGCAAAGGAACGGGTTGCGTTGCCGCAGAACTCAAGGCCGCACATCTCCATGCGCGGAAGCATCCCGGCCTCTGTCATCTCCGGCTCCTTAATGTAGCCGACCTGCTCAGCCTCCGGATTTGCCTCGAGCAAAGCCTGGGCAACGGTCTGGTAGTCCATCCGTTCCACCGGGCTGGTGACCAGAATGGTGATATTGCCCTCCGGATCCATAATGAGATACTCTATCGTTCGTTTCATGGGAGTCTTCCCCCTTTCTTTACTGAGCCTTTATTTCAAGGCGTCCGGATTCAGCCCCTGCAGCTCCTCCGGAAGGAAAATGCCGTCTTTTCGGATCAGTACATCGTCGAACCAGATCTCGCCGCCGCCGTAGTCCTCCCGCTGGATCATGACCAGATCCCAGTGAATGGCGGACGTATTGCCGTTCGGTGCGTCCTCATAGCACATTCCCGGGGTCAGGTGGAAGCTGCCGCAGATCTTCTCGTCGAACAGGGTGTCCTTCATTGGGTGAAGGATGTACGGGTTCACGCCGATTGCGAACTCTCCGAAATAGCGGGCGCCCTCATCGGTATCCAGCATGGCGTTGATCTTCTCGTTATTGTTGGACGTCGCCTTGACGATCTTCCCGTTCTCGATTTCGAAGACGATGTTCTCGTAGGCGAATCCCTGCTCCTCGGACGGAGTATTATAGGAAATGATTCCGTTCATGGACTCCCGGACCGGCGCCGTGTAGACCTCGCCGTCAGGAATGTTGCAGGCGCCGTCGCACTTCACCGCGCCGATGCCCTTGATGGAGAAAGACAGGTCCGTGCCCGGTCCCTTGATGCGGACCTTGTCGGTCCGGTTCATCAGGTCGACCAGAGGATCCATGGCCTTGCTCATTTTGCTGTAGTCCAGGGTGCAGACATCGAAGTAAAAGTCCGCGAAGGCTTCCTGGCTGGTCCCTGCCAGCTGCGCCATCGATGCGTTCGGATACCGCAGTACGACCCACTTAGTCTCATTGACCCGGTAATCCAGCGTCGGCTGGGTCATACGGTAGTAGAGGTTCAGGTTCTCGGAGGGAACGTCGGACAGTTCCGATGTGTTCTCCCCACCGCGAACGGCGATGTAAGCCTGCATCCCCTTCATCTGCGCCAGCGAGATCTCATCCATGAACTTCAGCTGGTCTTCGGTGCAGCCGAGCAGCAGTTCTCTTGTGATGACGCTGTCGCGGATCTCAGCAAAGGGCTGTCCCCCCGCCTTATATACATCTTTAATCAGCTGCCGTGCGAGATCTCTGCAGCCGGCCCCTTCGTAATTGATCAGCACGCGCTCGCCCGGCTGAACGCGGCAGGAATAGTTGACAAGTAAATTAGAAAGTTTCTCGATTCTGTTGTCCATATAATATGTAGTCTCCTTCTTCACATGTTTTTTGGCACAGACAGTATATCACGGAAGGTCGCAGGTGTCATCAGGCATGTTATCGTATACAGGGATCTCAAAAGTAGCCGGCAGGTCGCTGTCTTCGTACGCTTTGCGGACCAGTTTGCCTTCATCCGCCGCAGCCTCGATGTTGGTCATGTATTCATGGGATCCAACATTGTCCGGGCCGTTCATGACGTTGAATTTCTTCGTATAATAAGTTCTCTGGTTATTGGAAAGGTAGTTTTCACAGTAGAATTCCGCGCCGCCGAGAATCGCTTTATAAGGAGAATTCCAGGGACGGCTGTGACTGGTCGCGCCCTCGCCGGATCCCTTGGCATACCAGAGGCCGCGCTCAGAAGCGCTCATATCGTCCGTCGTCCATGCGCCGATGTTGAAGAAATTGTAGTATCCTTTATAACCTTTCTTCTTACCTGACACCAGGCTGCTTCCTTCCCAGCCCTGCTCCTGGATGATCATCGCTGCGAGCACGTTGGGGTTGACGCCTGCGTTTGCGCCGGCTGCCTTGATGCAGGCTTCGTAGGAATCATAATCGCCCTTCGGATCGTCCCCGTCCATGAAGGAACCGCCGATGATGGCTGAGATGGATTCTTCCGACTGGGAATCTTCCTCGTAAGTCTGCAGCAGGAACTGATAGATTCCTTTTTCGTTCAGGAAGTTTCTCGGGTCCATGTAGTGCTCGATCGTATCGCGGCTTGCAAGGTACCATCCTCCATCGTAAGTCTTATTACTGTTTTCTCTCTGCTTCTTCGGAGCCGACGGCCGGATCAGGCTGTTGCTGCCTTTATCTGCCTGATCGACTGCATCCTCCCAGTCCATTCCGGTGTCCGCTGCAACGAACTCCCAGCTCGGATGTTCTTCCTGTAAATCTTCTAAAAAAGGCTCATAACTTTCCGGAAAATCGCCCTCAAAATTATTTTCTCCGGTGCTTTCTCCATCCGAATTGTCAGAATTTTGCTCGGAATCGGAGTCATTTTGGTCGACGTCATCTTGTGTTATGTCTACCGAATTTTCACTTTCTGATGCGTAAGCGAAATTGCTGGTAAATAATGTCATCATTGCGATCAAACCCAGTAAAATCAACAGGATCATGGAATAACGAGTGATGAATGCGGCTCTTTTAGTTAACATAACTTTCTCCTTGTCTACCATGCTTTTGCTTATTTTTGGCTCTTTAAAAGAGCGTAAAAGATGCCGCATTATATAATAAATACGTTGACATGTCAACGTTTTTATTCATCGGTTTTTATGAAATTTTCAGCTGTTTTATGGGGTTTACATAGTGTTTATGTAAGATTATGGGCCTCGATCAGTCTACCTCCTCTACCTTGACGTTTTCACCGGCCACATCACCCGGTTTCTTATGCTCGATATCCTTATCGATGGAGCGCGTTCCCTTCTTGATTTCCTTGTAAAGGGTGTCGTACATTTCCTGCGTGAATTTTGTCATCCGATCCGGGGCCATCGCCAATCCGATTCCATCGTTCTCCGCGGAGTAATTCAGGATCGCGCCGCCCTGAAAGTTGTGTCTCTTATACGTCTTCAGGATGTCGGTCATCGCCCGGCCGGTCTGTTTGATCGCCGACATGATGACCGTCTCTGACAGACTGCTCTGATCCGCATCGACGCCGATGACCTTGCCGCCGGCTGTCTCAGCTGCAGCCATGACAGACTCTCCGATGGATCCGCCGCAGGAGAAGATGATCTGCGTTCCATCCTGGAACCAGCCGTAGCTTTCGGATTCGATTTCATCGGACGCTTCGAAGGTGCCCAGATAGGTGTACTTGATGTCGATCTGACCGGCGCTCATTTCTTTCGCTGCCGCAGATGCACCCTGAATGAATCCATAGCCGTACCGCTTGACCGGGGGCACCGGATTACCTCCCATGAAGCCGAGCTTCGTATATCCTTCGCAGACGGCCGCGTAACCGGCCAGGTAGCCGGCCTGCTCCTCCGCGAACAGAACGCCGATGGTATTGCCCGCCGCGTCGTAGTTGTAGTCCTCATCTCTCGGAACGCCGTCGATCAGGACAAAGCTCAGGTCTTCATATTTCTTCTGGGCTTCATAGGCGATCGTCTCGAACTGACTTCCTGCCAAAGCGACGAATTTCGCTCCCTTCTTCTGCGCCTGATCGATCGTCTCCAGATAGGAGTCCGCGTCGTTCGGCGACTCGTAGGTCTGGAAGGTCATTTCGTTTTCTTCCGCAAAACTCTGCATGGCCTGCCAGGTGTCCTGCAGGAAGGAGCCGTCGTTCACCCCCGATTCGTCGGTGATGAGTGCGAGCTCGAAGGTTTGCGGTTCCTCCGATTCTTGCTGCTTGTCTCCGCACCCGCAAAGGCAGGTCAGCATCGCTGCGAGTGCCAGGATCCCCAGGATCCTTCTGAGTGTTTTGGTTTGTTTCATCGTCAGCCTCCTTCGGCTATGTGTCTTTGACGAATATGAGTGTGGATCAGTCGATGACTCCGTGGATCATTCGATGACTCCGTGGATCAGTTCGGGCCGAGCCGGCTCCTGATCGCCGATCTGAATGGATTTTTGGGCTTCTTTGAGCGCCAGCTCCAGTTTCACTTCTTCATCGCTGTAAAGCGTGCAGAGGGCCTCGCCTGCCTCGACATAATCGCCGGTCTTCCTGTGCAGCAGGATCCCAGCCCCGTGGTCGATGGATTCTTCCTTGGTCTGCCTGCCGGCGCCGGTATGCTGCGAAGCGAGTCCGATGCCCATGGCGTCGATGCCGGTGATATAGCCCGTCCTGTCAGCGGTGACCTGGGCGGACAGTCTGCTGAGCGGCAGCTTTTCCGGATCATCCGCGATCTGAGGATCGCCCCCCTGCCCGGCGACAAACTGCCGGAATTTCTCGAGACCGGTGCCGGACTCCAGGGCCTGCTCTGCCTTTGCAATGCCGGCTTCCGGTGAATCTGCGCAGCCGCCCATGTAGATCATCCGGCCGGCGAGCTCAAGGGACAGCCGGGTGATGTCTTCCGGTCCCTCCCCGCGCAGGACGTCGATCGCCTCCCTGACCTCCAGGGAATTTCCGACCGCGTTGCCCAGCGGCTGGTTCATATCGGTGATCACCGCCATGGTCTTCTTACCGTCCGCCTTGCCGATCTTCACCATTAGCTCTGCGAGCTGCCTGGCGTCTTCTTCATTCTTCATAAAGGCCCCGCTGCCGCATTTGACGTCGAGCAGGATTCCGTCGGACCCGGAGGCCAGCTTTTTACTCATGATACTGGAGGTGATCAGGCTCAGATTCTCCACCGTTGCCGTCACATCCCGCAGGGCATAGATCTTCTTATCCGCCGGGGCGATGTGCGCGGTCTGGCCGATGACGGAGATGCCGCATTCGTTGACCTGCCGGAAGAAGTCCTCTTCTGCAAGCGTGGTCTGAAAGCCCGGGATGGCCTCCAGTTTATCCACGGTGCCTCCGGTAAAGCCAAGTCCCCGCCCGCTCATCTTGGCGACGGGAATCCCGCAGGCTGCGGCCAGCGGGCCCACGATCAGAGTCGTTTTATCCCCGACCCCTCCTGTGCTGTGCTTGTCGATCTTGATGCCGTCGATTCCCGAAAGATCAGCGATATCGCCGGATTCCTTCATCTCCTGGGTCAGCCACACGGTCTCCTCGCGGCTCATGCCCTGAAAGTAGACCGCCATCAGGAAGGCCGACATCTGATAATCCGGAATGCTGCCCTCCGTGAACCCCTTGACCAGGAAGCGGATCTCCTCGCGGGTCAGCCCCTTGCCGTCGCGTTTTTTAGTGATCAGTTCGACTGTGTTCATTCGGATACCTCCTGTACCTGCGCCCGCGCTCAGCCCGGGCGCACTATTTGAGAATCTCGGCGCGTTATTTCAGAACCGCCTCGAGTTATTTCAGAATCTCGGCGCGCATGCTGCGGCCGACGCTGGTTTTGATCCTTCCCTCGCTCAGGCAGTCGATGACCGTCTGGCCGATGTCGGCGAAGCTGCATCTGGTTCCGAAGCCGGTGCCGGCTTTGACCGCCTCCCCGGCAAAAAGCCCGAAAATGTGTTCCCTGGTATGGTTGAATCCGTGGTGCACCGGGTCGTTGCCGTGGTCGGAACAGAGGATCAGCAGATCGTCTTCCTTCATTTCGCCCAGGATCTCCGGGAGCCTGCGGTCAAAGGCCTCAATCGCCTGCGCATACCCTTCCGGATCCCGCCGGTGCCCGTACTTGGAATCAAAATCAACGAGATTGGTAAAGATCAGCCCATGAAAGTCCTTCTGCAGGGCGCATACCGTCTTCGTGATCCCGTCATCGTTATCCTCCGTGTGAACGGACGTAGTCACGCCGCTTCCATTGAAGATGTCCCGAATCTTGCCGATGCAGTACACCTCCTGGCCATCTTCCTTTAAAAGATCAAGCAGGGTCTTCTCCGGCGGGCTCAGTGCATAGTCATGCCGGTCCGCTGTCCTGACCCTGTTTCCTTCTTCATCTATTATATATGGCCTTGCGATGACCCTGCCGACCGCGTACGGTCCGACGCAAAGTTTCCTCGCGATCTCGCAGCACCGGTACAGTTCCTCCAGCGGAATCACCGCCGTATTCGCCGCAATCTGGAACACGCTGTCCGCGGACGTATATACGATCAGCTTGCCCGTCTTCTCGTGTTCCTCTCCCATGATCTTGATGATCTCGGTTCCCGAGATGGAGATGTTGCCCAGATATCCGTGCCCCGTCTCCTTCACAAAGGCATCCATCAGTTCCTGCGGAAATCCCTCATGAAAAGTCAGGAACGGCACGTCTGTCTCGATCCCTGCAATTTCCCAGTGCCCGGTGATCGTATCCTTGCCGGCGGAACTCTCCATGAAACGCCCATAGGCGCCGGTGATGGCTGCGCCGTCTATTTCGAGCCGGCCGCCCGCCGCCCCTTCGATGTTGCCCAGGCCGAGTTTTCTAAGGTTGGGGATGTTCAGCGGATGTACGTCCTGAATATGCCCCAGCGTATCCGCACCGGCATCCTCATACTCAGCCGCATCCGGCAGCGCCCCGACACCCAGACTGTCGAGCACCACGATGCATACCCGGTTTACTTTTGCTGTCATTCGTATCAGCTCCTTTTTTACTTCGAGTTCGGTTTGTTAATAACCGGACTTCACCAAAAGTCCCTTCTCAAAGGCTAGTTTTGGTGAATTTCATCAGTTATTTTACGGTTAGATTAATCTAATTCACTAAAAGCAGGTCATTTCTCAGTTCTTTTGGTGAATTCATATTCTCCTTCGACCTTAAAACCTGCCTTTTCATTAGGGTTATTTCGGAAATTCACCAAAAGCCTCTTGATTTCAGGCAATTTTGGTGAACGCCGGTTATTGAAACTATCACCAGATCTTCAGCGGCTGGCACTTCAGATAGTCCAGCGATACCAGATGGTAGTTCACGCCGTGCACCTGTCCCTGCACTGCCGTCCGGAAACCATCTTCGCCGTGAACGTGCCCGTAGTAGACATCCTTCACGCCGTAATCCTCAAACAACTGCTGAAACCCTGAAAACCTTCTCACGTCCGACACCGGCGGATAGTGCAGCACCCCGATGATCGGCCCGGCCGCGCCTTCCAGCGAATCACCGGCTGCATTGCAATACGCCGCCCGCGCCTTCGCCGCCGCCTGCAGGGAACTTTCCAGCCGCAGGAGTTCCCTGCGGTAGATCTTCTCATCGGCTTCAGTAAAGTCCTCGTTATCCGGCGTCAGCCAGCCGCGGCTGCCGCAGATCCAGCACGGGCCGGGCTGCTGAGCCGCGCCATCAGCGCATTCCGTGCCGTCATTTCCGGCGCCGGTATCCGCCATAGTTCCTGCTCCGGTCACTTCATAACAATCATTCTGCAGGAAGGTCATATTGTCATACATTTTATTCAGCTTCGTGATCCCGGCCCACCACAGGTCGTGGTTTCCCTTCAGCAGGACCTTCCTGCCGGGAAGGGCCGCGACCCAGTCCAGGTCATACCGGGCGTCCTCGAGTTTGAGTGCCCAGGAGATATCTCCGGGAATCACGACCGTGTCGTCTTCCCCGATTCGGGCCCGCCAGTTCTCTTCGAGCCTGGTGGCATGGTCAAGCCAGCGGGCACCGAAGATATCCATCGGCTTGTCCGCTCCTGGAAAAAAGGATAGATGCAGGTCTGCAATTACATATACACTCATTCTCTTCTCCGTCAGCTCGTTCTACTCCGTCAGTTCCGACAGCGCCTTCCTGATCTGGCGTGTCCTCGGCCCCATCAGCTCGTCCAGGTCTTTCTGGGCCTGCTGCAGGTGCTTCTGGGTCCGCTGCAGGCAGTCTTCGTACTTCTCAAATTCCGAGGAAACTCGGGTCAATGTATCCCATACGTCGCCGGACCGCTCGGACAGGGCGATGGTCCGAAAGCCCATGCGGAAGCTGCTCAGCATGGCGGCCATGGTCGTAGGCCCCGCAATGTTGACACGGTATTCGTTCTGCAGGATCCCGGTCAGGTTCAGGCGCAGGACTTCCGCGTACAGCCCTTCAAAAGGAAGGAACATGATTCCAAAGTCCGTGGTCATCGGCGGTTCGATGTATTTGTTTCTGATATCGGAGGCCGCCTTCAGGATGGCCCGCCGCAGAAGATCCCGTGAGGTCCGAATCTCGGCAGGGTCTCCGAATTCGTAGGCGTCCAGCAGATTCATGTAGGCATCCGCCGGAAACTTGGAATCAATGGGAAGATACACGGTCTTCCCATCCTCTCCGGGAAAGCGTACCGCGTATTCCACCCGCTGGGCCGTGCCGGTCACGGCGACATTTTCTTCATATTGTTCCGGGGCCAGGATGTCCTCCAGGATCGCGCCCAGCTGGACTTCGCCCAGGATCCCCCGGTTTTTCACATTCGATAAGACCTTCTTCAGATCATCCACACCGGTGGCCAGGTTTTGCATCTGGCCGAGGCTGCGGGAGACCTGCTGCAGCGCCGTGTTCATCTCCCGGTTCAGGTCAGCCAGCCGCCGGTGCTGCGCTTCCTGCGCCTCGGTCTGCCCGCGCGCCAGCATCTCTCCCATGTGCTGCACGCTGGACTGTACCATCTCCACAGTATCCTGGCGGGAGCGGTCGATCTCGGCCTGCATCTGCCTTTGCATGAGAACGAGCTCGTGCTGCTGCCTCCGCTCGGCCGAAAGCCGCAGAAGGATCAGCACCCCGATGGCGCAGGCTGCGATCAGTGCCAGCAGGACCAGCACAAGTAAAACAGTATTGCTACTTAAGGAACTCATAAACGTCGTAATCCTCGTCTTCAATATAATCGGTATAGAGCAGGTCCAGTTCCTTCAGTTCCCGGTTCACGGTGATCCGATCTTCCTGGGAGCGGTTATAGTACTCCTTGTACTCGGCGTAGGGCATGGGCCCGCCCGATGACTTTTTCTGCAGAGCCAGCTGCATCTGGATATAGGAGTCGCAGACGCGGCTGAACTGGCGAATGCAGTTTTCCGTCTGCCGCATCAGATCCTTCGAGGCCTGGTCGTCCTTTGGAATATCGCCCGTCGGAAAGCGCAGCGCGCGCGACTGTTTCTTGCAGGCGCGCAGCAGCTCGATATTGCCGCTGTAGTCCTTTTTATTGAAGATCTTCCGGAACTTCGAGTCTTTGGCGATCTTCAGCTCCGCCTCCTTGAACTCGTCCACGCACTCATAAAAATCCTCAACAACACCGATGATCTTTCTCTTATAGTCCATGTTCTTCCTCTTCCTGCTCCTTCTTAGAAAAGGCCGTCCGCGCCGCCCGGTACACTGTGTCCGTCCGAAACCCGCGCCCCGCAAGTCGCCTAGCGATCCGCGCCATGAGTTTCTGCTTCTGCTCGTATTCCATCCCGCGAACCTGCACGCCGTCCAGCACTGCCAGCGCCTGCTCCAGCGCAATCTCATCCTCGTCCGGAAGATCCTCAAGCAAAAGCAGGGCATCCTCGATGGTACTTCCGTCGATTCCCTTGCCCGCAAGTTCCGCCCGGATCCGGTTCATGCCCCGGCCGCCAGCCAGCCTCGATTCGATGTAGAGCCTGGCGTACTCTGCATCATCGATCAGATGGTACTCCTCCATCCGGTCTGCGCACGCCTCTGCCTCATCCCGGCTGCAACCCTTTTTCTGCAGATGGTCCACGAGTTCCTTGCGCGTGCGCTGTTTATAGGCGAGGTATTTCCCCGCCAGATCCATGACCTGATCAGAAGTCACGGTAACTTTCTCCTGCCATGCCGACCATGCAGCGGTCGCCAAAGGCGGCCTTCAGATCGCAGATGGCGTTTATTCCTGTGCAGTGGACCGGCAGAATGCGCTCGACTTCCTCTGCTTTCAGCTGCTCGATCACCTGCGCCCGCTGCTCTGCGGTTGCCCCGTAAAGATGCATGCCTGCGACCAGCACCGCCACCTTCTCGCCAGGGAACAGGTTCCGCGCGCACTGCAGGGCGGAGATCACGCCGCGGTGGGAGCATCCGGAGAAGACAAACAGCCCTTCCGGCTGCCGGATGACCAGGCACTGCTCATGGGACAGATCATCGAAGACCGGAGATCCGTTCACATTAAAATAGTAGAACTTCTCGGTGGGCTCGAACCCTTCCGCAAGCGGCACCGTGCCGCTGATGATGATGTCATCCGTGATCCGGACCGGACCATCTGTAAACATCAGGCGGTCTGCGACCGCATCGCGCTGTTCCTTTGTCCAGCGGATTCCGCACATGTCGTCCTCGATCTTGCCGTCCTCAAAACCGTGTGATTCACGGAAGGCGTTCTTGTGTACGTAGATCGGCGCCTTTCGGTTCATCCTGCAGAACATGGGAAAGCCGCCGGTATGATCGTAGTGTCCATGGCTGATCACGGCGAAGTCCACCTCACTCAGGTCGACCTTCATCCGCTCCGCGTTCATCGAAAAGACATCCGATGCGCCCGCGTCAAACAGGATCTTCCGATCACCTGTATCGATAAAAACGGAAAGTCCGTGCTCCGCGAGGATCCCCTCGCTCTCCGTCTTGTTTTCAACGAGAAACTTGAATTCCATTGATTATCCTCCTGCTTCTGCTGCAAATGCAGCCATATAATCCGTTTCCAAAATCCAGATCTTCAAATACCACGTCCGTACGTCCCAGCGCCGGCTCCTTCTCCAGCACCGCCTCAAGGCCGCGTCCCGTATATTTGGCGTAGGCCTCCTTACGGGTCCAGAGCCGGTAAAAACGTCGCCGCTGCCCGTCGCAGACACTGACGAGACCACCTGCGGTGTCAGGTACTCTCGCTTCTTCCGCCGGTCCGCCCTCCTCGACATACCGGATCTCATCCTCCGTGAAATACCGGCGGGCAAGCCGCAACACATCGCGCTGCTGCGTAAGCTGTAGGTCGAGGCCGATCTCCTCCCGGCAGATCAGACATCCGAACACATCTCCCGTGTGCGACACCGAAAACTTCAGGTCTTCCCGGCCATGGAGCACCGGCTTGCCGCCGGGCAGCCGCGTGATCCGCACCTGCTCGTGCTCCGAAATGAAGCCGTGCTCCCGGAGCACATCTTCCACCAGGCGATCGGTCAGGTCCCGGCCGGAGAGCTTAGGATAGACCTCCCTGTAGTTTTCGATAATAAAAAGTTCCATCCTTTTTCCTTTAAAAACAAATGACGGTGCAAAAGCGCCGCCATCTTTCACTGTTACTGTTTGCTCTTCATCTGCCACCCGGGCCTACTCGTCCTGTTCCTTCATACGCGCAAGAATCCGCTGATATCCATCCGCGCCGTACACCAGACACTTGTTGATCCTGCTGATGGTTGCTGTGGATGCCTTGGTAATCGATTCAATCTCATTATAGGTACGATTCTCGGACAGGAGCTTCGCGACCTGCAGCCGCTGCGCAATCGCGTGGATCTCATTGATGGTGCAGATGTCCTCGAAAAACCTGTAGCAATCCTCTTCATCTTCCAGCAGGAGCACTGCCTTGAACAGTTCATCGATGTCGTCGTTTTTAAATTTTGATTCGTATGCCATGACAAACTCCTTTCAGTCCTCATCCTGATTGGAGTATATCACTTTCATGCATTAACGTCAAGCACTGCAGTGTGCTAAAGCAGCCGGAATCACGCTTATTTCAGCAGGTCTTCCGCCTTCTCGAGCTGCTCGTCCGCCTCGGTGTCCTCCTTATCCTTCACCTTCACGTCCGGGGTGACCCCCTTCTCGTGCACCTGATGCTTCTTCGGCGAGAGGTATTCCAGGATGGTCAGTTTCAGAGCATCGCCCTCCGGTAGTTCGAAACTGGTCTGGATGATTCCCTTCCCGAACGTCTTCTCTCCCACGATCTGATAGCCGTTGTCCTGCAGCGCCGCCGCCAGAATCTCGGACGCGCTGGCGCTGTTGCCGTTGACCAGGACGACCGTGTCCAGATCGGTCTTGCCGTCCTTCACCGTATATTCTTCGGTCTTGCCGTTCTTATCGCGCACATAGCAGGCGACCCCCTCATCCAAAAACAGGTCAGCCACGTTGATGGAGTCGTCGACCAGGCCGCCGCCGTTATCCCGCAGGTCCAGGATCAGCTTATCCGCTCCCTGCTTCTCAACTTCCTGCAGGGCCTCTGCGAAATCCTTGCCGGTGCTCTCTATAAAGGAAGTGATCTTGATGTAGCCCGTACCGGAGTCCAGAACCTCCGATTCGACGGAGTGCTGGACGATCTTATCGCGCTTTAAGGTCACGGTCCGCTCCTCTTCCTTATGGAGGATCGTCAGCTTGACTTCCGTGCCCTTCTTGCCGCGGATGTGGGTCGCCATGACATCGGAATCCGTATAATATTTCCCGTCTACTTCCAGGATCAGGTCACCCGCTACGATGCCCTCCTTCTCCGCCGGAGAATCCGGGTTGACTGTCACGACCTGATAGGTTCCGTCCTCATTCATCTGGAAAGTCACGCCGATACCGGAGTAGTCGCCCGTCGTCGAGGTCATGTACCCCTCATACTCCTCCTTGGTCATATAGGAAGAATAGGGATCATCGAGCCCTGCCACATAGCCGCGGTAGGCGTTGTCGATCATCTTCTTATGGTCGGCTTCCTTCAGATAATACTTGTCGACATAGGAGTCGATCTGCTTCAGCTTCGTCTCGTCGATCTCTCCCGACGCGCCTGTCCCGCCGCCGATCGCTCTCACGCCGACCATGGCAGCCAGCGACAGAATCACTCCAAACACGAATGCACAGGCAACGATAACGAAAAATCTTCCTTTACTAATGTTCATCTAAATGATCTCCTCAACAATCAACTGGACCCGCGTCTTCCCGTTCCAGACCTGAGCGGAAGCCGTTCCGATCAGGCTGACAGGCCGGCTGCCATCCAGCTGCTCCTTATATTCCTGCGCCTTGCGAAACAGGACGCAGCCTACGCGCTGATTCCCGCGCGCAGCGGTGAATCTGACGTGAATTTCATTTTCTCCCATGTAGGTCGTGTACATCAGCCGTACATCCTTCAGCAGAAAGCGCGGCTGCGGATTGCCCTCTCCGAACGGTTCCATCTGTTCGAGCGCCGCGGTCAGCGCTTCATTGATGTCGCCCGGCTCCGCCTCCAGATCGTACTCCCCGCCAAGTTCAAGTATGGACGGGTCTTCTTGATACATGATGCTGACTTCGTCGATCAGAAGCGGCTTCAGCTGCCGGAAGCTCTCCACGCTGATCGTAAACCCGCAGGCTCTGGCATGCCCGCCGACGCGGACGAATGCATCCCTGTGTCCGTCCAAAAGTTTGAACAGGTCCACGCCCGGAATGCTGCGGCCGGTCCCCTTTAAGGCGCCGCCTTCTCCCGGCGTCGCAAGGATCACGGGACGCTGGTAAGTCTCCTTCAGTTTCCCCGCGACGATCCCGGCAATGCCCTCATGGATCCCGTCTACCCGCAGGCAGAGCATCGGCTCATCCCCGCTGATCTGGTCCTGGCACTTCTGAAAAGCCTGCTCCTGCAGCTTCTTGCGCTGCGCGTTGCAGGAGATCAGGCAGGCCACCTGGGCGTCGATCGTCAGGCGGTCTTTCGGGTCAGCCAGAATCAGCCTGACCGCTTCCTCCGCATGCTTCATCCGGCCGGCCGCATTGATGTGCGGACCGATTCCGAAGGAAATGTTCTCCGAGGTGATCGTTTCGAGCGAGATGGCCTTCTCCAGCGCCGCAAAACTCGCGCGGCCCTTCTCGTTCAGCTTATGCAGCCCGTATTTCACGATCGTCCGGTTCTCATCCACGAGCGGCACGATGTCCGCGACCGTTCCTGTGCCGACCAGATCCAGCACCTCATTCACGAGGGAGCGCGGGAGTCCAGCCTGCCTTTGGATGGCCTGGAGCAACTTGAAAGCGACGCCGCAGCCAGCGAGCTCGCGAAACGGATACGTCTCCCCGTCCTGCTTCGGATCGATGCAAAGGCAGGCCGGCAGCTCATCCCCGATGCTGTGGTGGTCCGTAACGAGCATGCGGATCCCGAGGGAATTCGCGTGCTCCACCTCTGCATTGGAGGTGATGCCGCAGTCGACGGTGATGATGAGTCCGACGCCGTCCGCGTGCAGCTTGTCGATGGCTTCCCTGTGCAGGCCGTAGCCTTCCGTGAACCTGGACGGAATGTACCAGGTCAGATTGTCCGTCAACTCAGCCAGAACGCTATGCAGAATGCAGACGGAAGTCACCCCGTCCACATCGTAGTCACCGTAGATGCAGATTCTCGTCCCTTTCTCGATTTCCTGCAAAACCAGGTTCGTCCCTTCCTGCATATTCTTCATCAGGAACGGGTCGTAGGTCCGCTTCGGAAAGTCCGATAAATATTCTTCTATGTCTTCCGGCGCGGTGATTCCGCGCGCCGCCATCAGTTTCCTGATGATTTCATTATGGTTTGTCATATTCTAAAATACCCGCTTAGTTCAGATAGTCCCAGGGACTGACGACGTTGCCGTCCTTATACACCCGGTAGTCGAGGTGCGGTCCGGTGGAATAGCCGGTCGAACCGACTTCCGCGATGGTCTGCCCGCGCTTCACCTTATCCCCGTCCGAAACGAGCACGACAGAGCAGTGATTGTACTGCGTGCTGAGTCCGCCGCCGTGGTCGATGATCACGGAATTGCCGAAGCCGCCATAGGGTCCCGCCTGTACGACCTTGCCGGATGCCGAAGCTACGATCGGCGTACCGGTATCCGCGCCGCCGATGTCGATGGCAGCGTGGAACTCGCGTCCGTGGAAAGGACACATTCTCCAGCCGTATTCCGAGGTAACGGTATGACTTGCCGGCAGCGGCCACAGGAAGGCGCCGCCTTTGTATTTTGATTTCTTACTGTTACTGATCTTGCCGCTTTCGCTCTCCGCGGCGAGTTTGGCTTCAAGTGCCTCCCGCTCCGCTTCCAGATCTCCGATATCGTCGGCTGCCTGCTTGTTCGCCTTGGTCAGCGCCGTCTTCTGACGGGCTACTTCATCCCGTTCGACCCGGGCCGTCTCCTGGGCAATCGTCAGGTCCGACTGAAGTTCCTCAACTTCCTTCTTCTTCTTCTCGATCAGATCGTGTGACTCCTTCAGATCTGACAGGACTTCCTCATCGTTCTTCAGGATCCGCTGTACCATGTCTACGTTGGTCAGAAAATCGGTGAAGCTGCCGGAATTCAGCAGGACGTCCAGGAATCCGATGTTGCCGTTCTTGTACATGGACCGCAGGCGAAGGTTGAGATTTTTGTTCTGTTTCTTCACCTTCTTCTCGGCCTTCTCGAGTTCCTCTGTGAGCACCGCAAGATCCGCTTCCGCAGAAACGATCTCACCGTCCAGCTCGCCGATCTTCTCTTCGAGATCCACGATGCTGTCCATCATCTCCTTTTCCTTCTTCTTGCCCTCTTTGAGTTCGGCCTTTTTCTCTTTGATCTGTTTGTCGAGATCCTTCAGAGAGGACTTGGCATGCACCGTAGCGGGTCCAAAGCTGAAGCTCAGGGCCAGCATAACCGCGATCAGTATGGATATCTGTCGTTTCATACTGCCCCTCCTCTACGCATTCAGGAACTTCCGCATCGAGATGATACTGCCGCAGGCGCCGATGCTCACCCCGAGCGCCGCAAAAATCCAGGCCAGATTATAGACCAGGAAGTGCTCATCGATCATCGGAATCGAAAGCATGGAGAATACCTGGTCTCCGATCAGGTCGATCAGTTTATGGTAGATCAGCGCAGTCAGGCCTACGGAGATCGCGGCGGAAATCACGCCGATGATGATCCCCTCCACCAGAAACGGTCCACGGATGAACCAGTTGGTAGCGCCGATGTATTTCATGATGCTGATCTCATCCGCCCGGTTGAAGACGGTGAGTTTGATCGTATTGGAAACGACCACGATGGATACGATGATCAGGAAGATCATCAGGATGATGGCCGCCCACTGGATGAACTGGGTGATCTTCAGCAGACGCTCGACCGTATCCTTATAGTATTTGATGTCCTCTACGCCCTCCAGTTCCGCAGCATGCGCCGCGATTTCATCGGCCTTCTCCAGGTCCGCGATCTGGATGACGATGGAGTTTGGCAGCGGGTTCTTGTCCAGATTATCCAGCAGATAACCGTTCTCTCCCCACCGCTTCTTAAACTCCTGCATGGCTTCGTCTCTTGTTTTATAGACTGCATCGGAAACGCCGTCCGTTCCCTTGAGGTCTTCGATCAGGGCATTCGCTTCTTCCTCCTTCACATCATCCTTCAGATAAATCTCGATGGAGTCGTAATCCCCCTTGATCGCTTCGGCCGCCATATTCACATTCAGGGCCGCGATAAAGAAGACGCTCAGGATCAGCAGCATGGCCGTGATCGCAAAGATCGAGGCGATCCCCATGTTGAGGTTTCTGAAGAACTGCAGGAAGGCCTGCTTGATGGTATAGAAAAATGTACGCATCAGTACTGCCCTCCTCTCCGGAATCTGGTCTTCTCCAAATCGGGAGCTGACCTGCGGAAGGTCCTTCTGGTCGCGCTTCTCGTATCCCTGATCGCAGAATCGCTGAAGGCACTGTCCTCGTCCGCCGCCAGGGCCTGCTTGTATCCGTACATGCCGAACTCATCGCGAACGATCCTTCCGTTCTCGATCGCGATGACGCGCTTCTCCATTTTATCCACAATATCCTTGGCATGGGTGACCATCAGGATCGTCGTGCCACGCAGATTGATCTGGTTGAGCAGCTGCATGATTTCCCAGGCCGTGTCCGGGTCGAGGTTTCCCGTGGGCTCGTCCGCGATCAGAATCCTGGGCTTATTGACGATGGCTCTGGCGATCGCCACCCGTTGCTGCTCTCCTGCGGAAAGCTCATCCGGGTACTTGGTCGCCTTATCCAGAATGCCCATCATGCTCAGCACCTGCGGGACGTGCTTGCGGATCAGCTTACGGGGCTGATGAATGATCTCCATCGCGAAGGCGACGTTCTCATAGACGGTCTTCTTCGGCAGCAGCCGGAAGTCCTGGAAGACGATTCCGATGTTCCTGCGAAGCTGCGGCACCTGCCGCGCCGACATCTTCGTCACATTCTCTCCGCGCACCCGGATGATTCCCCGATCCGCGTCGATTTCCTTCAGAATCAGTTTAATAAAGGTGGATTTACCGGACCCGCTCGGCCCGACCAGGAAAACAAAATCCCCCTTGTTGATCTTCACAGTCACATTATCCAGACCAACGTTCGATTTATAATATTTCGTAACGTTGTTGAATTCGATCATTCGGTTAACCCGTCCTTTCATTCCTTGCTTGCATCTCCGGTGTCATCAGACACCGAACCATACTAAATATACTACATATAGTTGGGAATTCCAAGGGGTTACGGCAAATTAAGGCTATATATGGATAACATTTTTTTACATTTGTGATGACTGTGTGAAAATTTACGTAACAAAAAGACCGCTGCGCCGGAATTTACATTCCCCGCAGCAGTCCTGTTGGTTTCTTTGTAGTTGCCTCGGCCCGGCCCGGGCCTGCCTTTACAGGAGCGGCTCCGACGTTACAGCAGCGACTTGGCGGCCTGCACGATGTCGGCCTCCGTCATCCCGTACTTGGCCCGCAGCTCATCCGGCTTACCGGACTCGCCGAAGCAGTCCTTCTGTCCGACCATAGCCATCTTGACCGGGCAGTTCTTCACGACGACCTGAGCCACCGCGTCACCGAGTCCGC
>JAZNNY010000031.1:0-39514 GCA_045580505.1 Lentihominibacter sp. | reverse complement strand
TACCGCGTTTTCAGGAAGAAGACCTACCTGTCTGTTAGTCATAACGAATTGTGTTTCGTCTTTTCTCTGAGTAGCATCTACTACGAGATGGCATTCTTTGATGATCGAATCAAAGAGTTCAGGATGACCTGTGATAGTTCTCGTACAGATTATAGGAAGTATCCCCGGAGCTTCTTTACCTAGGAATTCTCTGTCACTCAATATTTCGAGAGATCTTATACAATTTTGACCTACTCCGCCCACACCCATAACTAGAGCCTTGATAGGGCCGCGATCTTTGGAATAAAAGTCAGGATAAACTTCTTTAAGTGCTTCTACTGCAGCCTGACATCCGTTGAATGCAGTGCCAAAATAGTCTGCGAATATCCTAAGTCCGCTGTCATCTACAATATGGTCCATAGCGAATGTCTTAAGACCTTTTCTGGCGATGACTTCTCTTACCTTAGGTCTTGTAGCATAATGCAGCATAGTGAAATATGTAGAACCGTCTTTTAACATTTCAAGATCTTCCGGCTCAGGATTTTTTAGTATCATAGTAATGTCTTTACCGAATGATTCTTCTCTTGAAACGAATCTTACTTTATCTGATGCTTTGAGATAATCATCAGCTGTATATCCTAATCTTTCTCCATATCCTTCTTCCAGATAAAATTCAACATCTTCATATCTATCCATAAAAGCGAAGAGTTCAGGAATGAAATCTCTGCTGTCTCCGGAAAAATTTCTGATCATAGGGAAACCAACTGTTTTTGCCATATGCTGCCTCCTGTAATTATTAATAATAAACTATATATGCATTTTAACATACAATACAAATAATATAAATATTTTATAAAAATACATAGGTACACCCATGATAAAAAAATCCCTAAATTCATAAAAAATCGTCGATTTTAGGGATTTTTATTATACTAATAAAGAAAATCGTCAAAACGAGCCTATTTTATTGTAAATAAGAGAATTTTGTGCTACAATATATTGTGTATAAGTATTTGCAAAAAAGGAGAGTAAAAAATGGCGAAAGAGGAAAAGCTTCAGCAGTATGGCGCCGAGCAAATACAGGTGCTCGAAGGTCTTGAAGCGGTAAGAAAAAGACCCGGTATGTACATTGGCAGTACAGGTCCCAGAGGTCTTCATCATCTCGTATACGAAGTGGTAGATAACAGTATAGACGAAGCGCTGGCAGGTTTCTGCAGCACTATCAAAGTTGCTATCCATAAAGATAATTCTATAACTGTAGAAGATGACGGCAGAGGAATGCCTGTAGACATCCACCCTAAGATGGGTATCCCGGCAGTGGAAGTTATCCATACAGTACTCCATGCCGGAGGTAAATTCGGCGGCGGAGGATACAAAGTATCCGGCGGTCTCCACGGCGTAGGTGCATCAGTAGTAAATGCGCTTTCTACAAGAATGGAAGTAGAAGTAAGAAGAAACGGCAAGATATATAAACAGGCTTACGAAAGAGGTAAGACTGTAATGCCGCTCGAAGAAATAGGAAATGCAAGAAAAACAGGATCTAAGAGTACATTCTGGCCGGATCCTGAAATTTTTGATGAAACTGAATATGATTTCGAAACTCTCGAAAGAAGACTTAGAGAGATGGCTTTCCTCAATAAGGGAATAAAGATCACTCTCAAAGACGAAAGAGAAGGAAAGAAAAAGGAAGAAGAATTCCACTATGAAGGTGGTATCAAGGAATTCGTCAAGCACCTCAACACTAATAAAGAACCTCTCCATAACGATATAGTATATTTCGAAGTTAAAGATAAGACAAGGGAAGTAGAAGTAGCGCTTCAGTATACCGACAGGTATAACGAAATGATGCTTTCATACGCTAACAACATCAATACGACAGAAGGCGGCTTCCACATGGTAGGTCTTAAGACTGCCCTCACAAGAACTATCAACGATTATGCCAGAAAGGCCAAACTCCTTAAAGATAACGACGATGCCCTTTCAGGTGAAGATGTCAGAGAAGGTCTGACAGCTATCGTATCAGTAAAGCTCACTGATCCACAGTTTGAAGGACAGACTAAGACTAAGCTGGGTAACAGCGATATGAGAGGTTTCGTAGAAACTGCTACTGCAGAAAATATGATGTATTTCCTGGAAGAAAATCCAACTCAGGCAAAGGTCATCATCGATAAATGTCTTAGGGCTGCCAGAGCCAGAGAAGCTGCGAGAAAAGCGAGAGATCTTACCAGAAGAAAGAGCGTTCTTGACGGTATCTCAATGCCGGGCAAGCTGGCAGACTGCTCAGAGAAGAATCCTGAACTTAGCGAGATCTTCTTAGTCGAAGGGGACTCCGCAGGCGGATCAGCTAAGCAGGGAAGAGACAGACTGAGACAGGCTGTACTGCCGCTTAGAGGTAAGATCTTGAACGTTGAAAAAGCAAGACTTGACAGGATCTTAAGTTCAGATGAGATCAAGAATATGATAACAGCATTCGGCTGCGGTATCGGTGCTGACTTTGATGAGTCAAAGCTGAGATATCACAAGATAATCATCATGACCGATGCCGACGTCGACGGAGCACATATCAGAACATTGCTGCTGACGTTCTTCTACAGATACATGACACCGCTCATCGAGAAGGGTTATGTATATGCAGCTCAGCCTCCTCTCTTCATGACTAAGAAGGGTAAGGAAGTTTACTATACTTATTCTGAAAAAGAGCAGGAAAAGCTGATGAAAGAACTGGCTGAAAAGCCGGGTAAGGCTGATATCCAGAGATATAAGGGTCTTGGTGAAATGGACTTCCACCAGCTTTGGGAAACAACAATGGACTATAACAACAGAACGCTGATCAAGATAACTCTTGATGATGCAACTGCTGCAGATGAGATATTCACTACACTGATGGGCGACAAGGTAGCGCCTAGAAGAAAGTTTATCGAGCAGAATGCACAGCTTGCGACATTAGACATATAGGAAAGGAGGAGCCTGGAAAATGCAGAATTTGATCGAAGATCAAAAAATGATCGAGCATGAGATTCATGACGAGATGAAAAACTCCTACATCGACTACGCCATGAGCGTAATCGTAGGAAGAGCTCTTCCTGATGTAAGAGACGGGCTGAAGCCTGTACACAGAAGAATACTTTATGGTATGGCAGGTCTTGGAGTTACTCCGGACAAGCCATTCAAGAAGTCTGCCCGTATCGTCGGCGAAGTAATGGGTAAATATCACCCACACGGTGACAGCTCCATCTACGATGCCATGGTAAGACTGGCACAGGACTTCTCAACAAGATACATGTTGGTAGACGGTCACGGTAACTTCGGTTCGGTTGACGGCGACGGCGCTGCGGCAATGCGTTATACAGAAGCCAGAATGTCTCCGTTCTCACTGGAAATGATCAGAGACATCGATAAAGATACTGTAGACTTCATGCCGAACTTCGACGAAGAAGAGAAAGAACCTGTAGTACTTCCTGCCAGATTCCCGAATCTTCTCGTAAACGGAAGTAACGGTATCGCCGTAGGTATGGCTACATCTATCCCGCCGCATAATCTGGGAGAAGTCATCGATGCTACAGTCAAGATGATCGATGATGAGGACTGCACTATCGAAGATCTCGTTAAGATCGTCAAGGGACCGGACTTCCCTACAGGTGCACAGATCCTGGGTAAGAAGGGTGCGCGCGAAGCGTACATGACAGGTCAGGGAAAGGTAATGGTGCGTGCTGTTGCAAGCATCGAAGAAACTGACAGAGGCCGTTCACAGATCATCATCACAGAAATACCTTTCCAGGTAAATAAAGCCAGACTTCTCGAAAAGATCGGAGAACTTGTAAGAGATAAGAAGATCGAAGGCATTTCAGCGATAAGAGACGAATCCAACAGAAACGGTATGCGTATCGTTATCGAACTAAAGAAAGATGCCAACCCTAAGATCACACTCAACAGACTTTATAAGCATACTCAGCTGCAGGAAAACTACAGCATGATCATGATCGCGCTGGTAAACGGACAGCCGAGACTTTTGAACCTCTATCAGATACTTGAAGAATATCTGAAGCATCAGAAAGAAGTACTGACAAGAAGAACTCAGTTCGACCTGAAGAAGGCGGAAGCCAGAGCGCATATCTTAGAAGGACTGCGTATAGCTCTCGATAATATCGATGAGATCATCAGGATAATCAGATCCAGCTATAATGATGCAAAGGACAAGCTGATGGATCGCTTCGGTCTTAGTGATATCCAGGCACAGGCTATTCTCGATATGAGACTTGCCAGACTGCAGGGCTTGGAACGCGAGAAGATCGAAAACGAATATGCGGAACTGATGAAGAAGATCGCTTACTACAACCAGCTGCTGGCAGATGAAAAGATGCTGATGGGAGTAGTTAAGGATGAACTTCTTGAAATCAAGCAGAAATACGGCGACAAGAGAAGAACTAAGATAACTGCAGATGCAGATGAAATGGATGAAGAAGATCTGATCGAAGAAAAGCAGGTCGCCATCACCCAGACCCATCTGGGCTATCTGAAGCGGATTCCGGCAGACACCTACAAGACCCAGAAGAGGGGAGGCAAGGGCATCACCGGTCTGACCACGAGGGAGAACGACTTCGTCAAGGACCTGATCATGTGCTCAACACACGATGAGCTGATGTTCTTTACCAATACCGGTAAGGTTCACAAGATCCGCGCTTACGAGATTCCGGAGGCGACAAGAACGGCCAAGGGAACTCCGGCGGTCAACTTCCTGAACCTGATGCAGCGGGAGCGCATCACCACGATCATCCCGTTCCGCGACTTCAGGGATGATAAGTATCTGATCGCAGTAACCAAGAAGGGTACGATCAAGAAGACGGCGATTTCCCAGTTTGATACCAACCGTAAGACAGGTCTGATCGCGATCACGCTGAAGGATGGAGATGAACTGGTCGGCATCAAGCAGACCACGGGCGAAGATAACGTGCTCATTATCACGAAGAACGGTAAGTGCATCTGCTTCTCCGAAGAGGATGTCCGTCCAATGGGCCGGATCGCCGGCGGCGTGCGCGCCATCAGTCTTGAAGGAGAAGATGAGGTCGTCTCCATGCAGCTCGTCCATCCGGGTGAGCAGCTCATGGTCGTCACGGGCAAGGGCTACGGCAAGCGGACCTCTGTTGACGAATATAAGATTCAGGCGCGCGGAGGCAAGGGTCTTTTAACCTACGACAAGAGCAAGTTCAAGAAGACGGGTAAACTGATTGGCGCAGAGGTCGTCACCGATGAGAGCGAGGTCATCCTGATCAATTCACAGGGCACCGTGATTCGCATCAGCGCCGGTGACGTATCAGAACTCGGCAGGGCGACCCAGGGCGTGAAGATCATGAAGGCAGGAGAGGATGTGGAGATCATCTCCATGGCAAGGGTGATCAACGAAGAAGAGCACGCGCGCGACGCGGAGCTTGCCCAGAAAAAGAAAAAGGCAAGAAAGAAGGCCGAGGCAAAAGAAGCGGCAGAAAAGGAAGCGGCCAAGAAAGATGACGGCTCCGAACAAACCAGCATGACGATCAACCTGTATGATCCGGATGCGGACGAATAAGATGGGAGAAATTAAATGAAACGTGTATTTTCCGGCGTGCAGCCGACAGGAAACATTCATCTCGGTAATTACCTTGGGGCACTGAAGCAGTTCGTGGAGCTGCAGGAAGACCATGAGTGCATCTACTGCATCGTGGATGAGCATGCGATCACAGTCCCGCAGGATCCCGCGCAGCTGCGCCAGCACATCCTCGATGTGGCTGCGCTGTACATGGCGATTGGCATCGATCCGAAGAAGTCTATCATCTTCGTGCAGTCCCAGGTCAGCGGTCACGCTGAGCTCGGATGGATCCTCTGCTGCAGTTCCTATACCGGAGAGCTTTACCGGATGACCCAGTTCAAGGCGAAGAGCGGCGGTAAGGAATCCGTCGGCACAGGCCTTCTGACCTACCCGGTTCTGATGGCAGCTGACATTCTCCTCTACGATACAGATGTCGTTCCGGTCGGCAATGACCAGAAACAGCACATCGAGCTCTGCAGAGATATTGCGATCCGGGTCAACCACCGTTTTGGAGAGGATACCTTCGTCGTGCCTGACGGCAGATTCATGAAGGCCGGCGCGCGCGTCATGGCGCTGGATGATCCGACGCAGAAGATGAGCAAAAGCGCAACCAACATCCACAGCAGAATTTCCCTGCTGGATGAGGACAGCAAGATCAAGAAATCCATCATGCGCGCAACGACGGACTCCGATGGTGAGATCCGCTTCGATCCGGAGAACAAGCCGGGCGTCAGCAACCTGCTGAACATCTACAGCGCCCTGACAGGCCGCACGGTCGAAGAGATTCTGGCAGACGGCGAGTGGAGAGGCTACGGCGATCTGAAGAAGGAACTGGTCGCAGTTACTCAAGAAGCGCTGCGGCCGATCAAGGATAACTACAACGAGATCCGGGAGTCAGAAGAACTGAAGAACGTCCTGCGAGACGGCGCGGACCGGGCGAACGCCATCGCAGAGAAGACCATGAAGCGGATCCGCGATAAGTTCGGACTGGGATTCTAAACCTATGCGGCGCAGCTGCTCTAGATGGAGCGGCGGCCGCATATTTTATTACTTTTTGGATGGAAAATACTTGTATTATGGAATTATTATAAGTATAATTCATATATATAAAAGGAAGTATTTGGGTTTCAGACAAGGGGGAATTCAGAATGAATATTGATGAGATGAAGAGAAAGAAAGAGGAGATGGGCTACAGTCTCCGGCAGCTGGCGGACCTGGCGGACCTGCCTTTGAGCACGGTGCAGAAGGTCTTCTGCGGCGCGACAAAGAATCCTCATACCCAGACCATGGTGAAGCTGGAGAACGTGCTGCGCGAGTGGAAGCCGGATCCGCGGGCGATCAAGGTAACGACGGAGCATTACCCGTATTACTACTTCACAATTCCGAAGACAGAGGAGATGCGGGTGCGGGAGGTCGCTTTCAAATATAACGCCATGGACGAGGCAGAGATTCCGTCGAAGAAGAAGCAGGGGGAGTACACGGTGGATGACTTTTACGCCATGCCGGAGGACTGGAAGGGGGAACTGATCGACGGCGTGATCTACGACATGACGACGCCAAGCATCCTGCACCAGGCGCTGGTGGGGGCAATTCACTATAGGTTTCTGGATTATAAGAAGCGGTCAAAAAGGAATTGCCGGGTATACCTGCCTTTGGATGTGCAGCTCGATGAGGATAACCGAACAATGGTAGAACCGGACATGCTGGTGATCTGCGAAAACAAGCATACGGAGAGAGTGATCTGGGGCGCGCCGGAGTTTGTGATGGAGGTTCTTTCTCCCAGCACCAGCAGCCGCGACTGCATCCTGAAACTGAAGAAGTACCGGGAAGCGGGCTGCAGGGAGTACTGGATCGTCGACGGTATGAGCCAGCGGGTCGTGGTGTATGACTTTACGGATCCGGACAATCCCCTGCCCACATCCTATACCTTTGAGGATCAGGTCCCGGTGGGCATCTCAGGCGGTGAGCTGGTGATCGACTTCGCCGAGATCAAAGAGGATCTTGCCCTCGAGATCGAGGAGGACCGCAGGATTCGAGAGGAGAAGGTTAAGAAATGTCCCCGTCGCGCAGGGCCAGTTCGCGGATCCCGTCCTTGACGATCTTCTCGACCTTATCATTCAGGGCCTTTTCCTCCTGGCGGGAGAGCCCTTTGGTTTCGATCGGCTCATGGACGATGATGCGGATGGTGGCGGGCCGGATCACGCCGGTCTGCTCATACATCTTATAAGTCCCGTTCATGGACACCGGAATGATGGGAACGCCCGGCTTGGTCGCAAGCTTCAGCGAACCCTTCATGAAGGGCCCGGGTACGGGGCCCCGCGAACGGGTACCTTCGGGGAAGATGACCAGAGAAAATCCTTTCTCGATCAGGTCGATGCCGCTTTTGATCGCTTCCAGAGATGCCCTCGGATCATCGCGCTCAATAAAGACGCTGCGGATGCGTGGCATCCACTTGCCGTAGAGCGGAATCTTAGCCAGCTCCCGTTTGGCGACAAAGGCAAACTGGAACTTCTGGAAAGCCGCGAAGTAAGCGGCGATGTCCGCATAGCCCTGGTGATTGCCGACGAAGACCACAGGACCTTCTTCCGGCAGGTTCTCCAGTCCCTCAACGACCACCTCGCTGCCGAACATATCCATGATCATCGGTCCCCAGGTAGAAGTCGCAGCCAGGATATGCTTTCGTTCTTCCTCGTAATCGCCGGCAGCCTTGGCCGCTTCAATCTGCTTCTGGTACTTATTAAAATATCTCAGACAATAGACCAGCTTCGCAAAGGCTGGAATGTTGGGTATGATCTTCATTAAAATCGGACGCCTCCTTTGTTACAGGCTTATTCTATCACAATCTATCACAAGTTGAAAGAATAGACAAATTATGATATTATTTTCATATATTCTTACGGAGGGAAGCGAATCATGCAAGGAGTAAGAGAATCAATCAGGCCTTCGGCAGACTTAAGGAATCATTATAATGAGATTTCAAAGCAATGCCGCGAAGGGAAGGAAGCCGTGATCATTACGGTGAACGGACGGGGGGATACGGTTTCTCTTTCATATGAGGAATACCAGAACATGAAGTCCCGTATCGAATTGCTTGAGATTCTGGCTGAGGCGGAAGATGATGTAAGAAATGGCCGCACTGCGTCCATGAAGGATACCTTCGATGATCTTAGAGCGCTGCTTCAGGAGGACACGATTTGAAATACAAATTAAGGCGGACGGACACAGCAGATGCCGGAATCAGAAAAATCGTGTTGTACGTCGCTCAGAATTTCGGCAAGGAGGTTGCGCTTGAAAAACTCGACGAACTGGAGCGCAGCATCCTGCGTTTAGAGCAGGATCCGTATATGGGAACCGAACCCAGATATCTGGTTTTGCGCAGACAGGGGTACAGAGTTCTGATTCTGGAAAAAAATCTGGTTTTCTACAAAGTCGATGAGAATAAAAAAGAAGTGATGATCTATGCCGTAGTGGATCAAAGGCAGGATTATCTGAACATTCTTAACGGGCTGTAGATACAGGAAAGGAATAAAATGAGAGACACACAACTTATTTTCGTCACAGGATATTTCGGCGCGCCGATTCGGGAGACCGCTGACCGCATCGCCTCATCCAAAGGCAGGTCCGTCCTGGATCTCGATTCCATGATTGAAGAGAAGGATGGGAGAAGCATTGCGCGGCTCTGCATGATGGGCGGGGAGCACGCCTACCGGAATGCGGAGTATGAGGCCGTGAATGAACTGCAGGAAGCGGCCGGCGGGGAGTGCACGCCGGGCCAAACTTCCGAGCAGGCTCTTCCGGTCGTTGCCTGCGGCGACGGGATTCTCTACGACGATGATTCCCGCGCCGTGATCCTGCAGCACGAGCTGGTGATCGCAGGGGAAGACCTGCCTTTGGAAGAACTGTGGGAACGGGCGAAGGCCGACGAGGCGACCTACCACGCCTTCATGAAGTTCGGCAGCGACGAGGAGAAGAGAGCAAAATTCGAAGAGCACCACGCGCGGCAGAAGAAGCTGTTTGAGCAGGTGCGGAAGGAGCATATAAAATGATCGAAACAAGAGAACAGGCCATTCATGAAGCGGCTCTGCAGACTGCCCGGCAGATGGCAGCAGCGGCGATCTCTGCGCCGAAAGCCTCCGGTAAGGACAATGTGCAGTCATTCGTTTTGACCGGCGAGGACAAGGCGAAGCTGGCGGACCACATGAGGGATATCGCACGGGAAACCGGCGCGGAGTTTTTCGAACGGGACGCGGGCAATGTGGACGCAAGTGAGGCCGTCGTTGTCATCGGCGTGAAGAATGTGCCTTTTGGGCTGGACCACTGCGGGTATTGCGGGTTTGAGAACTGCGCAAAGATGGCGAAGGCCGGGGCAAGCTGCACGCTGACCGTCACGGACCTCGGCATTGCAGTCGGGTCCGCCGTGAGCATCGCAGCGGACGCCCGCTTTGACAACCGGGTCATGTTCAGCGCGGGACAGGCGGCGCTCAGAATGGAATTCTTCGATCCGTCGGTACGGGCCAGTTACGGGATACCGATCTCGGTGACCTCAAAGAGCATTTACTTCGACAGGGACCCCGGCGCGGTGCTGTTCTAGGCGTCAGGCGCGGTGCTATTGTAAGGCCCTGCGGCGCTCCAGCGCCAGAATGATCTCCGCCTCGACCGCGATCGCCAGAATGCCCAGACTCCAGCCGGCGAGAACATCCGTGGGGAAGTGCACGCCGAGGTAGACGCGGGTGAGGCCGACCAGGATAGCAGGAATGAACAGAAGAACCGTCAGGATTACCACGGTTCTTTTTCTGTCCGGGCCGGCGGCATCACCTGGCTGTCCAGGGCGCTCCTGCCCAGCGTAATGCCAGACCAGCCAGATCGCCATCCCGTAGAAGAACATGCTTGAGATGGAATGCCCGCTGGGAAAGGAGAAGCCATTTTCATCCACCAGGTGGAGCAGAACATCGGGCCGCTCACGGCAGACGAGGATCTTGATGATGTGATTGAGGATCGTCGTCGCAAGAGCCCCGGCGGAGAGCGGGACGCCGTAGTGCAGCCGGGTCTGCGGCAGGATCAGAAGCAGCAGACAAAGGCCGATGATCAGATATTTGTTGGCGAGATTGGTGAGGACGCTCAGCACGCCGGTCAGACCGTCTGAGCGGAGCGCATAGAAAAACTGCCGGATCGGATCATCGAAGCCCGCCGTATGTTCCGTGAGCACGAGGATCAGGAGCAGGGCAAATACGACTGCGCAAAGGCAGGCCAGCCCCAGGTATATCCGATGATCGTGAGAATTTCTCATGAAATTTAGTCTCCTCTCATCATTAATATATACTTTTTCTGCGGGGTGGACAACAAGAAGCCGTCCAAGTTATAATGAAGGGGCAATTTTTGAAGTAGAGACAGAGACAAGGAGAACAGGCATGAGCAAAGAGCCTACACTCATTATCATGGCAGCGGGTATGGGATCTCGCTACGGAGGCCTGAAGCAGGTCGAGAAAATGACAGATACAGGGGAGATCATCCTGGACTTTTCCCTTTATGATGCGATGATGGCCGGATTCAAACGGGCTGTGTTCGTGATCCGGGAGGAACATCGCGATATTTTCAGAGAGCTGGTCGACGAGCGGGCGGGCAGATTCATGGAGGTTGAGTACGCCTATCAGAAGCTGGACGACATCCCGGAGGGCTTTGAGATTCCGGAAGGACGGGAGAAGCCCTGGGGAACCGGCCACGCCATCTACGCCTGCAGGAACCTGATCGACGGACCTTTCGCAGTCATCAATGCGGATGACTATTACGGGCCGGGCGGCTTCGTCAGCCTGTACGACTTCCTGACCGCGCACGAGGACGGCGAGAAGGCGGCCTGGTGCATGGCCGGGTATATGCTGTCCAGAACGATCACGGAGAACGGATACGTGACCCGCGGCGTCTGCGAGGTGAGTGAGGAAGGCCACCTGACCAGCATCGTGGAGAGAATGAAGATCATGCACCGGCCGGAAGGCATCGCCTACAGCGATGACGACGGCGCGACCTGGACCGTGCTTCCGGAGGATACCCGAGTGTCCATGAACTTCTGGGGCTTTACCCGGAGCATGATGGATGCAACCATCGCCGGCATCAGGGACTTCTTTGAAAATGAAGTGCCGAAGAATCCTCTGAAGAGCGAATACCTGCTGCCGTCGATCGTGGACCGGCAGATTCGCAGCGGCCATGCGGACGTCAGCGTCCTGCCCTGCCACGAGCAGTGGTGCGGCGTCACTTATAAGGAAGACCGTGAAGCGGTCAAGGCGGAACTGCAGTCAAAAAAGGACAAGGGACTGTACCCGGAGAAACTGTGGAAATAAGAAGTAACTAAAGAATCATTTTAATTTTTCAAGCTGTGCATTGTGTGCCGGAGCGATGGTCGCGTAGTAGCGGGCCATGTTCCGGCATACTTTATCATCCCAGGTGGAACTTGCCGCATACCGCTTGTTGACGTCGGTGATGCGGGTGCCGTTATACAGGCTGCCGCCCGGGGACAGATAGTTGTTTGCGAGCGCCCGGGAGACGACGTCGACGCATTCGGATTTGGACGAAAAACTTCTGCCGCCGAAGCCGAACATGTTGTTCGGACGGAAGCACATGGTCCCGTTCGCGCTCTCAAGGGAGGCGATGGCCATGACGAACAGGCAGTTGACCCCGTAGTCCTGCTCCGCTTTCAGGAACGCATCTTCGATGCCCACGAAGGCGCCGCGGGAGACGAGCTGCAGATCGGACAGCGTTACGCCGCTCGGCTTGCTCACATCCAGGCTCCAGCATTCATCATAGGAGTAGGCCGGGATGCTCTGGTCTTCGATCACATCGGCGACGGCGCGCTTTCTGAGGTCCGGCGCAATGCTGACCGGCTCACCCTGCGCGGCGCTCTTCTCGAGGAGCCGCTGCTCCGCCGTCTCGGAAGAGGAGTTGATGGCCTCGATCTCGGAGGCCAGGGCATGCCGGTAGGCAAGGCCGCAGCCCGCCAGGACGGCCAGAGCGATGAGCACGCAAACAAGGCCTTTCCAGGTAAGGAAGCGCGGTTTCCTGTCAACGTAATAGACGGTTCGATCAAACTCGTGTTTCATAGAGCGGGTCCTCCGGGGCCCCGGCCGAGGCACTTGCAACCGAAAGTAAAATCTTCTATTATTATATGGAAGAAGTGAGCAATTTGCAACGGATCGAGAGGACTTCAGGATGGGAGCATTCATCAAAATGGTCGTTGCGGTGGTCGTAGCAGCGTCCATGCAATTCAGCATGAACAATGCAACCGAAGTGCCGCCGCAGCAGATCGCGAAAGAATGTATGGACGGCATTATGACGGTGCAGGAAGAGACCCTGAGCCGCTACGCCGGAAACGAGTATGTGAACTTTCTCGCGAATCTGGAAGGGAAGGACGAGACCGTGCAGCGGATGCGGGACGCCCTCTTTCAGAATTTCGACTATACGATCGAGGAGACCGTGGAGCGCGATGGCGCTGCGGTCGCCAAAATCACCATTCACCAGTGCAATTTCAGCAAAGTCCTGGAGAAGTACGACAAGAAGTCCTACGAGTACATCACAGACCACCTCTACGACGAGGACATCACCGACAAGAAGAAACTGAACGCCAAATGCCTGGACATCTACGTCTCCCAGATCGAGAAGATTGCAAAGGCAGGAAAGACCCATGAAGAGACGATCTATCTGCCCATGCTCAGCAATGGCTACAACAGCTGGAACGCCGTGTTAGAGGAGGACGCCATGCAGGCCATCCTCGGCAACCTCTCGATTCCGAACTTTGAAGAAGAGGACGCCCAGAAAGAGTAGCAGAGCACGCTACCGCCGGATGATATCCTCTCTTCCCGGTCCGTTCGATACCATGGTGATCGGACAGCCGATCAGGCGCTCGATCTCATTGACATAGTCCTGCGCCGCATTGGGCAGGTCTTCGAAGCGGCGGATGCCGCGGATGTCGCACTTCCATCCGGGCAGCATCTTTACGACGGGTTTCGCCCGGTAGCAGTCCCGGGTGTTGGGGAAGCTGTCTAACACGTCCCCGTCCAGTTCATATCCCGTACAGATTCCGATCTCATCCAGATAACCGAGGGCGTCTACGACCGTCAGGACGACCTCCGTTGCTCCCTGCATCCGGCAGCCGTATCTGGTCGCGACCGCGTCGAACCAGCCGACCCTGCGGGGGCGGCCTGTCGTCGCACCGTATTCGCCGCCGTCACCGCCGTGCCGGCGCAGCTGTTCTGCTTCCTCCCCGAACAGTTCCGATACGAAAGGCCCCGCGCCGACGGCGCTGGAGTAAGCCTTGACGACCGTAACGACGTCCGTGATCGCATAGGGAGGGACCCCGGCGCCGACCGTGCCGTAACCGGCCAGGGTGGAGGAGCTGGTCACCATGGGATAGATCCCGTGGTCCGTATCCTTGAGGGCGCCGAGCTGACCTTCGAGCAGGATGCTCTTTCCCTCAGAGACGGCCTGCTGCAGGAAGTCTGCCGTGTGCGCGGCATAGGGCCGGATCATGTCGCGGTAGCTGCGGCAGGTTTCAAGCAGCTTCTCAGGCTCCAGCAGCGGTTTATGGTAGAGGTGCTCAAGGAGCACGTTCTTCTGGGCGCAGACGCTGCGGACCTTCTCCTGCAGGTGCTCCTCATCGAAGAGCTCGCACACCTGAAAGCCGATCTTGGCGTACTTATCGGAGTAGGTCGGCGCAATGCCGGATTTGGTGGAGCCGAACGAGGCATTGCCGAGCCGCTCCTCCTCGTACTCATCGAACTTAATATGGTAGGGCATGACGACCTGGGCCCGGTCGGAGACGAGCAGCTTCGGCGCGGGGACGCCGCGCTCTTCCAGGGCTGCAAGTTCCCTCATCAGATAGGGGATGTTCAGGGCAACCCCGTTGCCGAGGACATTGGTGACATGCTGATAAAACACGCCGGACGGGAGCATGTGCAGCGCGAACTTCCCGTAGTCGTTGACGATGGTGTGACCGGCGTTGCTTCCGCCCTGATAGCGGACAACGATATCCGACTGTCCGGCCAGCGCGTCTGTGATCTTACCTTTTCCTTCATCGCCCCAATTGGCGCCGACGATCGCTTTTATCATAAAGATCCCTCCTGCCTTTGCGAAAAATACAAACCACATTATATCACCGATTCCGCGGTTGCGACCAAAGATTTCCTGCTTTATAATGAAAAAGTATTATTTCCATGAGAACGGGAAACCGGGGAGGGCCGGAGCATGGCAAAGAACAAGATACTGATCATAGATTTCGGAGGCCAGTACAATCAGCTGATCGCGCGGCGGGTGCGCGAGTGCGGCGTCTATTCGGAGGTGCACGCCTGCGAGCAGACGGACCTGGCGCAGATCCGGGAATTTGACCCGAAGGGGATCATTTTCACCGGCGGGCCCAGAAGCGCCTACGGGGAAGGGGCCCCGACCATCGATGACGGGGTGTTTGCCCTCGGCGTCCCGATCCTGGGCATCTGTTACGGGGCCCAGCTCATGGCCTACCGGCTCGGCGGTGACATCGCCTCCGCCCCGACCAGCGAATACGGACGGACCGAGGTGAGCGTCGACGACAGATCCGGGCTGCTCAAAGCCGCGGGCGAACGCAATATCTGCTGGATGAGCCACACCGACTACATCAGCCGGCCGCCGGAAGGATTTGCCGTCACGGCGCATACCGAAGACTGCCCGGTCGCGGCCATGGAGGACCGGAAGAAGAACTTCTACGCCGTGCAGTTTCACCCGGAGGTAGACCACACGCAAAACGGATTCGCCTTCCTGCAGGAGTTCGTCCTGCACATCTGCGGCTGCGATCCGGACTGGCAGATGGACGCCTTCGCCAGGACGCAGATCGAACAGGTCCGGGAGAAGGTGGGGAACGGCCGGGTCCTGCTGGCTCTTTCCGGCGGGGTGGATTCCTCGGTCGTTGCCGCGCTGCTGGCAAAGGCCATCGGCCCGCAGCTGACCTGCGTCTTCGTGGACCACGGTCTCCTGCGAAAGGATGAGGCAGCCCAGGTTGCATCGGTATTTGGCGATGGAGGGGACTTCGACCTGAATTTCGTCATGGTGGACGCGGCGCAGCGTTACTATGAGAAGCTGGCGGGCGTCACGGAGCCCGAAGCCAAGCGCAAAGTGATCGGAGAGGAGTTCATTCGGATCTTTGAAGAGGAGGCGAAGAAGATTGGCGCCATCGACTTCCTGGCCCAGGGGACCATCTACCCCGACGTGATCGAAAGCGGCCTGGGCGGATCAGCCGTCATCAAGTCCCACCACAACGTGGGCGGCCTGCCCGACCACGTGGACTTCCGCGAGATCCTGGAGCCCCTGCGGATGCTCTTTAAGGACGAGGTGCGCCAGCTCGGCAGGGAGCTCGGCCTGCCCGAGGAGATCGTCAGCCGCCAGCCCTTCCCGGGCCCGGGCCTTGGCGTGCGCATCATCGGCGAGGTGACGGCGGAGAAGGTGAAGGTCACCCAGGAGGCGGACGCCATCTACCGGCAGGAAATCGCAAAGGCAGGCCTTGCCGGACAGATCAGCCAGTATTTCGCAGCCCTTACCAACATGCAGACGGTGGGAGTCATGGGGGACTTCCGGACGTATGACTATGCCATCGCCCTGCGGGCGGTGACCACCTCCGACTTCATGACGGCGGAGGCAGCGGAGATTCCCTGGGAGGTGCTGCAGCGGACCATGACCCGTATCGTCAACGAGGTGGATCACGTGAACAGGGTCTTTTACGACCTGACCAGCAAGCCGCCGGGGACCGTAGAAATGGAGTAAGAAAGACCAAGCCGCGTATATTTTGCTTGCAGAAATATACGCGGCGTTGTATAATAACAAAGTAAAATTTTGTGCACAAAGACAGGATAATAAGGAAGACGGCATGCAGATGGGGTCGAAGGTTTCCTTCTCACTCTAAACGCCGGAACACCTTATTCTTTTTCTTTTTTGGAGAGATCCGGAAAGCCTGTGTTTGTGCTTTTGTTTTTGTGAGAGTGAGGTGAATCAGATGAACAGAAAGTATATCTTCGTAACGGGCGGCGTTGTTTCCGGTCTGGGCAAGGGGATCACGGCGGCATCGCTGGGGCGGCTGCTGAAAGCGCGGGGCCTCAAGGTGATCGCCCAGAAGCTGGACCCCTATATCAACGTGGATCCGGGGACCATGAGTCCCTATCAGCACGGGGAGGTGTACGTGACAGAAGACGGGGCGGAGACCGATCTGGATCTGGGACACTATGAGCGGTTCATCGATGAAAACCTGAATCAGTTCTCCAACCTCACCACGGGCAAGGTCTACTGGAATGTGCTCAACAAGGAGCGCAAAGGAGAGTATCTTGGGAGCACCGTGCAGGTGATCCCTCACATCACAGATGAAATCAAGAGCTTTATCTACAGCGTGGGAGAGCAGGATGACCACGATGTGATCATCACAGAGATCGGCGGGACGGTAGGCGATATTGAGAGCCAGCCCTTTCTGGAAGCGATCCGTCAGGTAGGACTCGAGCAGGGCAGGGAGAACTGCCTGTTCATCCATGTGACCCTGGTCCCCTATATCAAAAGCTCCGGGGAGCACAAATCGAAACCGACCCAGCATTCGGTGCGGGAACTGCGCAATATGGGCATCTCACCGGACATCATCGTGCTCCGGGCAGACGAGCCCATCGATGAGAGCATCTTCGAGAAGATTTCCATGTTCTGCAATGTGAAGCGGGACTGTGTCATCGAAAATATCACTCTGCCGATTCTCTACGAAGCACCCCTGATGCTGGAGAAGGCCAGGTTTTCCTGGATCGTCTGCAGGGAACTCGGACTGGATGCGGGACCATGTGATATGGAGGAATGGAAAGCGATGGTAGAAAGGATCAGGGCGGGAGGAGAGCCCGTTCGGATTGCCCTGGTCGGCAAGTACATCAAACTCCACGACGCATATCTGTCCGTTGCAGAGGCCCTGCGTCACGGCGGCTATGAGAACCGCTGCTCTGTCGACATCCGCTGGATCGAGTCAGAAGACATTACCGGGGAAAGCGAACAGGATCTGCTTGGCGATGCAGACGGCATTCTGGTTCCGGGCGGCTTCGGCGATCGGGGAATTGAGGGCAAGATCCGGGCGGCGGCCTTTGCCATGAAACACAACATTCCCTATCTGGGCATCTGCCTGGGCATGCAGGTGGCGGCAATCGCCTTTGCCAGAGAGGTGCTGGGAATCAGCGACGCGGATTCCAGAGAATTCAATGAGACCTGTCCCCACAAGGTGATCGACTTCATGCCTGACCAGTACGGTGACATCCCCAAGGGAGGCACCATGCGGCTGGGAGCATATCCCTGCATGATTCGCGAAGGGTCCCTTCTGGAGCAGATCTACGGAGAAAAGGAGATCTCAGAGCGCCACAGGCACAGATATGAGTTCAACAATGCGTATCGGCAGAGCTTCGAGGATGCGGGCATGGTTATCGCAGGAACCTCGCCAGACGGCCGTCTGGTAGAATCCGTCACTGTTCCGGCAAATGACTTTTTCGTGGGAGTCCAGTACCACCCCGAGTTCAAAAGCAGGCCAAACAAGGCTCACCCTCTCTTCCGGGAATTCATTCGGGCAGCGGGAGCCCGAAAGTAATTTGATTTTTCGGCTGGCACGGATTATGATTAGTATATTATTTGTATTCCACATAGAGCGAAGGACAGGATTATGGGAACGAACACAAGCAGGGAATTATACCGGCAGCTGCGGGACGGATTAACGGACCGCACCCTCCTGCGGCGGATCGGGCTGACGAGAAAGACCATGCAGGCAGCCTTCGAGCAGGCCGATCTGAAAGCGATGGCAGAGCAGATCGACCAGAGCATCGCAGGAGGTTCGGCAGCAGCCGTGACCCCTACCGGCGCGGCCGCATGCCGCATTCCGCTCACTTCGCAGGCCCAGACCCCGGTGGACATCCCGGAGATGGCGGGCGTGCTGGAGCCTCTGCGCGCGGCGCTGCAGGAGGCGGGAGAACTTGAGGACCTGCCCGCAGGGGCGGACTGGCTTACCTGCGCCTATGAGACCATGCTGCAGCGCCTCTTCCCGCTGCCGGATGAAAAGAAGATCCGTGACCGGGAACAGCCGGGAGCGATCCTTTTGTTTGAGATCCTGCACATCATTCTGCGTCAGGAACGAAAACAGCGGCAGCTGCTCATCACCTTTGATGTGGATACCCTCACCAGGGAAGAGGCGAAGGCATGCGCGTTCGGCAGCGAATACCTTCGGTATCTGAAATGCTGCAGGAAGTACTATCTGCATGAATTCCATGCCGTGGCGTCGCAGGTCACACCCTTCAATACGCTGGGGCATGTGGCTGGCGTTCACTATGTTGCCATGCATATGGCAAGGCAGCTGGACCGGCGCGGAGTGCCGGTGGATCTTTCCGTGGTTTCTGCCGCTTCGGCCATGCACGATATCGGAAAATTCGGCTGCAGGGGGGACGAGGTATACCGTCTGCCCCACCTGCACTATTACTATACAGATGAGTTTCTGCTCAGAAAAGGACTGCCCCAGATCGCGCACATCGCCAGCAATCATTCCACATGGGATCTGGAACTGGAGAACCTGTCCTGTGAAAACCTGCTTTTGATCTATGCGGATTTCCGGGTCAAGAGCAGCAGGGACACCCAGGGAAGGGAGGTCATCTGCTTCTATACCCTGGAGGAGGCCTTCGATGTCATTCTGAGCAAGCTGGAGAATGTCGATGCAGCCAAGCGCAGCCGCTATGAGCGCGTCTACGAAAAGCTCCACGATTTTGAGCAGTACATGATCAGCATCGGGGTCAGTCCGGATCTTGAGAAAGAGGGAACGGAAGACCGCTGCTGGACCGATGCTGCCTTGCTGGATGCTGCGGAGGCGAGAGAACGGCTGAAATATCTGGCCATCGAGCACAACATCAAGGTCATGAACCGCTTTGAGAGCGAGCGGGAGTTCGGCGACCTGCTGGAGGAGGCCAGAAGCGGGCGGAACTGGAACAATATCCACGCCTACCTGAACACACTGGAAGAGTACTATACCTATATGACGGCAAGACAGAAGCAGATGACCATCGGCTTTCTGCGGGAGCTGCTGATCAATAAGGGCGGCGATGTCCGTCGGCAGGCAGCGGCGCTCATCGGCCGGATCATCGCCAGTTATGATGAAAAATACCGGAAGGAACTTCCGGAGGGAATCCGGATTCCCGAAGGGAGACTGAGCAGCCGCGACCTCTGGGAGGAGCATCTGCAGATCGTCACAGAACCGGATCTGAAGCGGACGGAGCGGCAGCAGCGCTGGATTGGATACTCGCTCAAGGTCACCATCGAGGCCTTGCTTTCGGAGGCTGACGAAAAGAACCGCAGCCTCTATCTGGACCAGTTCCTGCGCAGGCTCGATGCCGCGGGGCGGACCGACGCTGCGGTCTTCATCCTGCTGGACACCGCCCTGGAGATCGGACTGGAGCATCTTACAGCGGAGCACATGGAGAGGATCCTGGCGTTCTGTCTTCAGACCAGCGAAAGAAATGACCTGGAGGTCAGCATTTCTATCCTGCGAATCGTTCACCGCATGGCGACCAAAGGCAGGCAGGACCAGCTGACAGAGGAGATTCGCCGGCGCATGAAGGAACTGATCCGGATTCCCGTCGGGCAGGATGAGATGGTCAGCGTGATCTATTTGAAATATCGGGCCAGGGAGGCGCTCGGCATGAAGGGCGAGACCACCGGGACCTTCCGCAGGGAACTGCAGGAGCTGGAATCCTCCAATTCGGAGATCTTCCGGGATGATCTGAAGGTGGATACGCCCTGGGTCATCAAGGCGGTCAACATCGAGGTGATGCTGGACGAACTGAAAGAAGGGCGGCGCCAGGAAGTCTTTTATATCGCCACACACCTGTCCAACCTGCTCAAAATCAGCGAGCGGGTCACGGTTCGGCACAAGGCCGGGCAGAGCCTGCTGGAGATCGTGGATATGATGAATCGACAGCAGCGGCAGGAGATCGTCATCGAGCTTACGAAGGGCCTGGAGATCGGGGAGCACCAGTTCTCCAAATACATTCCGGAATATCTGGGCGTGCTGATCATGCACCTGCATCCGGAGGAGCTCGGCGAGGTCATGCATGAGCTGAAGCATCTGCTGGAGGCGGGAAATGACAAGGTGGCCAGCGTCACCCTGGACACCCTGGGCGTGATGCTTCGAAACTATGACAGCTACCGGGACCGCTTCCCGGAGGAAGAGGAGCACCTGTACCTGAAACGGCGGGAAAGGATCATCGGCATGCTCCTTTCCGGCATGGCCAACTATCATGAGGCGGTCAGCCAGGAGGGCTTCCTCATTCTGGGCAAGATGATCTTTGGCACGGATCAGATGAGCCTGGAGGCAAAGGCGGAGGTCTTCCGGATCCTGCACAAGAAGATGCTGACCCTCATCGAGGACAGGGAAGGCGATACCTTGCGTTTCTTTAACAATGCCGCTTCGCTGAACCATATTTACCGGTTCATATCGGACTATCAATTCTTCCGGGGTGACCTGCCTTTGCAGGAGGCAAAGAAAGCGGCCTTTTTCCCGGGCACCTTCGATCCCTTCTCGCTCGGACACAAGGGGATCGTGACGGCCATTCGCGATGAAGGCTACGAGGTATATCTGGCTCTGGACGAGTTTTCCTGGTCCAAGAATACCCAGGCGAGAGAATATCGGAAGAAGATCATGAAGATGTCCTGCGCGGATGAAACCGGAGTTTACATTTTCCCGGACGACCAGCCCATCAACATTGCTGCTCCGGAGGATGTGGCGGGGCTCAAACGGCTGCTTGCCGGCAAGGATGTATACATTATTGTAGGCAGCGATGTGATCGCCAATGCCAGTTCCTACCGCAAAGATCCTGAGCCGGACTCCATCCACAGCCTGAACCACATCGTCTTCCGGCGGGAGAGCGCGGAGCAGGGGACAGAGGCCGACCTTCATTATGAACAGGGAAAGGCCAAGATCTCCGGCAAGGTTGTGGAACTGAAACTGCCGGTCCACCTGGAGGACATCAGCTCAACCAAAATCAGAGACAATATCGATAACAACCGGGACATCACCAGCCTGATCGATCCGGTCGTGCAGAATTACATCTATGACAATGCCCTGTACATGCGCCAGCCCATGTACAAGTTTATCCTGTCTGCCAGAAACCTGCAGTTTGAGGTAAGGCGGGAGCATGGAGTTCTGCAGGGCCTGCAGATCACCGATGACAGCCGGGATGGGGCACTGATTGCGGAAGCATCGGTGCATCCGGTGGAGACGGTGCATCTGTACGAGGAGTTCGGCGACGCAGACCTGGCAGCTTATGTGCGCAGGCAGGCAGCGGGACGGAGCCTGATCATCCACCATATGGAGGCGGACCTGGAAGCGGTCGAAGCGGATGCCTTCCAGCTGATTCTGACAGAGCTGCTTTCCGAGGCGCTGAAGGACGACTATACCTATGCCATCTTCCATGACCCTTCGGGAGAGATCGATGACAGGATCATCGAGGTGCTCCTGCGCCAGGGCTTCCGGGAGATCGAGATCGATGGGAAGGGGACCGGCTGCTACAGCGTGGATATGAGGAATCCGGTTGCGGTGATCCAGAACATGAGCACTGTGCTGAAGAGTCCCTTCAATAAGAATCCGGCGGTAGAGAAGGCCTTGCGAAAGGCGCAGATCAGACTGCAGAAGTCGCTGACAGAGCTCTTCCCGGACACACTCATCCTTTCCTATGATTCGACCATCATGCATCATAAGCTGATCCGCAAGGTCGCTGCCGAGAACGGCGTGCCGGCAGAGGAACAGAAAAAGCGCGTGCTCGGACCCTATATGTGCGTGCCCTTCGGCAAGATCCTGAACGGGATGGCCGCACCCAATACGGTCACCAAAACACTGCACCTTGAAAAGAGCTTTTCGCCGGACCTGATCAGCTTCCGAATCCGGGAGTATCCGAATTACGCCAGCATCGAGGATCAGGTGCGGACGATCCGGTCCTTCCGCAGACCGGTCATCCTGGTGGACGATATCCTGCACAAGGGCTACCGGATGCGCCGGCTGGACCCGGTGCTCAATGAGAACCGGGTCCAGGTCCATAAGCTTCTGGTCGGGATCCTGTCCGGCAGCGGCAGAGACCTGATGACACAGCAGGGACGCAGTGTCGACAGCGTCTACTTCATTCCTAACCTGAACGCCTGGTTTGTAGAATCCACCCTCTACCCCTTCATCGGTGGAGACGGCGTGGAACGGCATACCGGAACGATCGATGACGATCTGACCTCGATCAATATGATCATGCCCTACATGGTGCCATCCTTCCTTGCACGGCGGTGCACCAAGAAGGCGATCTATGAATTCTCCATGGTCTGTCTGGAAAATGCCAGAGACATCATGAAGACCCTGGAGGAAGAATACCAGAGGCTATTCCAGAAAAAACTGACCCTGCGGCGGCTGTCGGAGGCGGTCAATGCGCCCAAACTGACAGATGTCGGGCAGTGTCTGGATTTTGACAGGGCAATCGCTGCCAGCGCCTACATCGAGGATGATATCGAGAGATTGCAGAGAATGAGAGGGATGCTGTGAGAAGACTGAGCGAGTTATATGCCGGCCCGCAGGCGGAGCTGCGGGAGAGGGACGGAGAGATGTCCGATAGCGGTCCGGCCGGGGACTGGTTCCTGATCCCGGGCTTTCGCGATTACCGGGGCTGCAGACTCCGCATCAATATCCTTGCCATGGGAGATGTGGGCGGCACGCTGGCCCTGGCCATGAAGCTGACCGGGGCGGATGTGGTTTCGGAGATCGGAATCTGCGATCTGAATGAAACGGCCCTTGCCAGATGGGAGCAGGAGCTGGGTCAGATCGCCCTGCCGACGGATCCCTTGGCGCTGCCCCGGATCGGAGTTGTTCCGATGGAGGCTCTGTTTGCCTGTGACGTGTTTGTCTTCTGCGCCTCCGCCGGGGTACCTGATCTGAAGCAAACTGAGATCGATGTCAGAATGGCGCAGCTGGAAAAGAACCGCGCGATCATCCGGGGATATGCGGAGCAGGCGGCAGCAGTGGGCTTTGCGGGGGAGTTCTTCGTGGTGTCAGACCCAGTGGATCCGCTGTGCGCGGCGGCGCTCGGCGGAGGACTGGTCCCGCAGGGAGTGCAGGGATTCGGGCTGGGTGTCATGAACGGACGGGCCGCTTACTATGCGCGCAGGGAAGAGCGCTTTGCTGACTACCTGCAGGACGGGCGGGTGTTCGGCCCCCACGGAGAGGATCTGGTCGTGGCAAACAGCCTGTCGCACTACGATGAGGAAAAAGCATTGCAGCTGACCGGGCTCACGACAGGAGCAAATATCCGGATCCGGCAGCTCGGCTACAAACCGTATATCGCGCCGGCGGTGACATCCGGCGCCCTGTCCATTCTGGAGAACCTGAGGGGAGAATGGCACTACAGCTCGGCCTGGTTCGGCCCGGTTCCCGTGCCTGGAGAGAGTGAAGGCGGCCCGGAAAGTGCAGGGGGTGCAGGCGGGGCTTTCCTCGGGATGCGCTGCCGCCGCTGCAGGGACGGGCTTCTGATCGAAGACCGCCCGCTGGACGAGCGGCTTTTTGCCCGGATCGAGCGGGCGTATAGAAACCTGGAAAGGATCGGGTAGCGAAAGGATCATGTCAATGGAATGCGAAGAAGGAAGAAAAAACAGGATTACCCTCATTCGGCCGCTCTGCCCGGATCACGAGAAGACGGTGCGCCTGTCGGATGTGCTCGGATTCGGACTGCGCGGGGTGGACTTCGAACTGCTGGAAACCGCCGAAGAAGCCGCGGCCGCGGATCTGAGAAACCGGAGGATCCTCTTTGCCATCGAGCTCGGTGAATCCGGAATCAATCTGGAGTATGTCCGGCTGCTGAAGATGATCCGCACGAACCGGCAGATATTTGAGGGGAGTGTAGCGGGGCTCATCGTAGATGGAAGCAGTGAACTGTACACAAAATCCGTGGCAAGGCATCTGGAATTTGCCATGAACCGGGCGGGCTGTACCTTCCCGGGACGGCCGCTCGTCGAAGGCACGGTATCGCTGCGGAACTACAATGTCATCGCCAGCAACCTGGGAACGGACAACTACAGCGCCTACCGGCAGTCGCTGCGGGAGCTGGTCGGGAGGCTTCTTGATTTCCGGCGGCAGTACACAGATCATCCTCACATACTGGCTCTGCATGCGGGTCAGTCGAAGACCTCCAACACCCTGATGCTTTGGAATATGGTGCGGGAAGGATTGGGAGAAGAAGCACAGGTCAGGGAGATCTCCCTGCAGAACGGAGAGGTTTACGACTGCCGGGGATGCAAATACGAGACCTGCCTGCATTTGGGCGAAGAGGGCCACTGCTTCTACGGCGGGGTGATCACCGAGGATGTCTATCCGGCGGTATTGGACTGCGATGCCCTGGTCATGATCTGCCCCAACTACAACGATGCCCTGAGCGCCAACCTGACCGCCTTCGTCAACCGGCTGACAGCCCTCTTCCGGGTGCACCGATTCTACGAGAAACGGCTGTATGCGGTGATCGTTTCCGGCTACAGCGGCAGCGACATCGTGGCGGAGCAGCTGATCAGCAGCCTGAATATGAATAAATCGTTCCTTTTGCCACCGGAGTTTGCCCTGATCCGCACGGCGAATGACCGGGGCGCGATCCTGAAGAGAGAACACATCCGGGAGGACGCAGCCCAGTTTGGCCGGCGGATGATGGCGGAGCTGCGCGGTCAGTGAGCGGCGGGGCTGGCAGGTAACGAGAAGTTCTGCTTTTCTCGTTTTTACGGACCCTACGAAGAATGTCGGGTCGGCGATCCTGCGCATCCCGAAAAAACCCTTGCATTCGCCTGTGAATCATGTATAATATATGGGCACGCGTCTTCGGACGTGTGTTGTAATTGTGCGAAAACGCACGTATCCTTGCGGCGGGAAAGCCGCCGCCATTAAGTCCACAGGGAGGTGAAACAATGACAAAGTATGAATTGATGTTCATCATCGACCCCGCGCTGGAAGACGAAGCCAAGGCATCCGTAGTTGAAGCAGTCAAGGGCATCATCGAAGCAGAAGGCGAGATTATCGGGGAAGCAGATGTATGGGGCATGAGAAAGCTTGCGTATCCGATTCAGAAGAAGTCTGAAGGATACTATGTCGTCGTTGAATTCCAGGCACCGGCAACACTGCCGAAGGAACTCGACAGAAGACTCAAGATCTCCGACCACGTCATCAGACATATGATCGTCTGTAAGGATGAGAAATAATCGAAGAGGGGAATTGCAATGAATAGTGTTATTCTGATTGGGAACTTAACGAGAGATCCGGAGATGAGATATTCCACGGGAATGAATCAGACGGCAATCTGCAGGTTCACCGTAGCGGTCAATGAACGCAGGAGAAACCCGCAGACCCAGGAATGGGAAGACAATCCGAGTTTCATTCCGGTCGTTGTTTTCGGCAAGCAGGCGGAGAACTGCGACAGATATCTCGCCAAGGGAAGAAAGGTAGCTGTACAGGGAAGAATTCAGACCGGCAGCTATACCAATAAAGAGGGCAACAAGGTCTACACGACAGACGTAATTGCCAACAATGTCGAATTCCTGTCACCGAGAAACGAAGGCGGTCAGGGTGGCTACGGCCAAAGCCAGGGGGGCTACGGTCAGGGCGGCTACGGCCAGGGCAGAGCCCAGGGCGGCGGCTTCCCGCAGGATGACGGTTTCGGTCAGGGCGGAGGATTCCAGCAGAGCGAGCCGTTCCAGCAGAGCGCACCGCAGCAGGATCAGTCGATCCCGGAGGGATTCCAGGCGCTGCAGGATGACGACATTCCATTCTAGTGAAAGGAGAACCAGCCATGGCAATGGATAACAGAAGACGCGGCGGCATGAGAAGACGCAAGGTATGCCAGTTCTGCGCAGATAAGAACAAGGAAATCGATTACAAGGATGTAGAGACTCTGAAGAAGTTTGTCACAGAGAGAGGCAAGATCCTTCCGAAGAGAATCACAGGAACCTGTGCAATGCACCAGAGAGAGGTCACCAGGGCAATCAAGAGAGCGAGAATCGTAGCGCTGCTGCCCTACACACAGGACTAATCGAAGAAAGACTCATAAACCCGGATCCGCTCCGGGTTTTGTGTTGTAAGAAACCGCATATAAATGTTATAATATGATGTTAAATTATCGAATCCAGGCAGGAAGCCAGGTGAGAAAAAATGTACGCAGGAAGAATAGAACGATTGATCAGCAGGTACTCGCCGATCCCCATGTGCGCGATCAGCATGCAGGGGAAGGTCACGAGAGCCAGCAGTACAATTGCAGAGGTTTTTAAGTATGACGGCATCATCGATGGCGACATTTTCGCGTTAACGGGACTGAAGCTGCCCGTGATCCAGGATGCCGTGAGGGAGCACCGCCCCCTCTACGTGGAACGAAACGACAGGAAGTTCAAACTGCTCGGGGAATTCCTGGGTGAGGGAGAAACGGCTTCCCTGCTTTTGTATTTCATCGATGTGACGGACTATGAGGAGCTGAAGGAGACCTATGAGAGAGAGAAACTGAGCATTGCCCTCGTCAGCGTCGACAACTACGATGAACTGATCAACGTCGCGGAGGACTGGCAGGTGGAGCTCATCAGCCAGATCGACAAGTTCATCCGCGGATGGGCAACGAAGATCGGCGCGGCGATCACCAGATACAAGGATCATCTGTACAGTTTTACGATGACCCGGGACTGCTATGACGCGCTCAAGAAGGACAACTTCGCCATTCTGGACGAGGCCAGGAAGATCGACGCGGGGGCGGACTTTCCGGTGACGCTGAGCATCGGCGTCGGCATGGGAGGAGAGTCCCCGGCAGAAAGCGACCGGTATGCGCAGGATGCGCTCGATATCGCGCTGGGCCGCGGCGGCGACCAGGCGGTGGTCAAGAACATTCAGGATCTGGAGTACTACGGCGGCAAGACGCAGGGCGTGGAGAAATCCAACAAGGGCAAGTCACGGCTGATCGCCCATGCGCTGCGGGCGCTGATGAACCAGTCTTCGAGGGTGTTCATCATGGGACACAAGAATCCGGATATGGACTGCTTCGGCGCCGCGCTCGGCGTCAGCAGGATCGCCCGGACGGTCGGCAAGGACACCTATATCCTGCTCGGCAATTACGATGACAGCATGGAGGACATGGTGCAGGACGCCAAGGACACGGGCGATTATGAATTCGTCTCCGAGGAGCGGGCCTTGTCCCTCTATAAGGATAATTCGCTGGTGGTCGTGGTCGACACGCACCGGCCGGGACTGGTCGAGAGCATGGATCTGGTTGAGATGACCGAGAAGGTCGTCGTCATCGACCATCACCGGAGGGCGGAGGACCTGCTGCCCCACCAGGTGCTGACCTACATGGAACCATACGCATCCTCGGCATCTGAACTGGTGGCGGAAGTCGTGCAATATGCCTGCGAGAAGAAGACCCTGTCCAAGGTTGAAGCGGACGGTCTTCTGGCAGGAATCATGCTCGACACCAACCGATTTGCCGTCAAGGCAGGCGTCAGAACCTTCGAGGCGGCATCCTGGCTGCGCAGGAACGGGGCTGACCTGCAGACGGTCCGAAGGTACTTCCAGGCCAACGCCGAGAACTTCCGGATTCGGGCTGCCTGTGTTGCAGGGGCCAAGATCGTGGACGGCCGCATCGCCATGTCCATCCACGAGGGACAGAATGTGAATGCGCAGATCGTCAACTCGCAGGTGGCGGATGAGCTGCTGACCATCAAGGGAATCGAGGCCAGCTTCGTAGCCGGGCAGGATGAGCGCGGAGAGACTGTCGTCAGCGCCAGGTCTCTGGGCAGCATCAATGTCCAGCGGCTCATGGAGAAGTTTGGCGGCGGAGGCCATCTGAATACGGCCGGCTGCAGGGTCAAGGAGACTCCGGAAGAGATTCTGGCAGAAATCGAAGAATTCTTCAAAACTTCACAATAGGAGGATACAATAATGATCGTAATCTTATTACAGGACGTAAAGGGAAAGGGCAAGGCCGGCGATGTCGTTAAAGTGAACGACGGCTATGCGAGAAATATGCTGCTTCCGAAGGGTCTGGCCAAGGAGGCGACCCAGGGCAACGTCAGAAGCCTTGAGAAGCAGAAGGCGATTGCAGAAGAGAAGCGGGCGGAGCAGAAGGCTGCGGCCGAGAAACTGGCGGAGCGTCTGGAGAAGGTCACCGTGAACATCCAGTCCAAGGGCGGAGAAAACGGCAAACTGTTCGGCTCCATCACATCGAAGGATATCGCAGACGCCCTGGAAGCGCAGGAGAACGTCAAGGTCGATAAGAAGAAGATCGACCTGCCGGCGCCGATCAAGCAGACCGGCGTTGAGACCGTGACGGTCAAACTGTTCCCGGAAGTTTCCGCGAAGATCAAGGTTTCCGTTACTGTATAGCGTAAGGAACGAGGAGAGCAACAGATGGAAGGAAGAGTTCCTCCGCACAGTCTGGACGCGGAACGGTCTGCGCTCGGAGCAGCGCTGCTGTCCAAGAACGCTCTGTTTGATGTTGTAGAGAACGTCAAAGCCAGAGATTTTTATGATGCGAACCACAAGGAAATCTTCGAAGCGATCTCGGCGATCGCCCGGCGGAACGCGCCGGTCGACGCGCTGACCGTTTCGGAGGAACTGAAGAAGCGCGGCAGCCTGGAGATGGTCGGCGGCAGAGCCTATATCGCCTCGCTTTCCTCAGGTACGCCGACGACGGCCAATGCTGAAGAATACGCTAAAATCATCGCCCAGAAGGCCACCTCCCGCAGGCTGATCGATACCTGCGACGATGTGATCAATAAGGGCTATGAGGGTTCAATGGAACCCTCGGCGCTGCTGGACTACGCGGAGAGCGGGATTTTCGAGATCTCCCAGGCCCGGCAGAAGGGGCAATATGCCCACATCAAGGATGTTCTCCTGGAGAACATCGAGATCATCGATAAGGCATCCCAGATGGAGGGAGGCCTGACCGGCGTTACCACCGGATTCCGCGATCTGGATGAGAAGACTTCCGGCCTTCAGAAATCGGACCTGATCATCCTGGCGGCGCGTCCTGCCATGGGCAAGACTGCCTTTGCGCTGACGGTGGCGCTGAATGCTGCGGTCAGGGGCGGAGCATCGGTCCTGGTGTTCAGCATGGAGATGGCAAAGGAACAGCTGGGGCAGAGACTGCTTGCCATGGAGTCCCGCGTCGACATGCAGAGCCTGAAGAAGGGGAAGCTGAGTCGGGGCGACTGGGACGACATCAACGATGCGCTGGACATCCTGTCCAGAGCGAACATCCATATTGATGATACGGCCGGTGTCAGCATCATGGAGATGAAGAGCAAGTGCCGCCGTCTGAAGGCGGAGGCGGGGCTTGACCTGGTCATCATCGACTATCTGCAGCTGATGAATCCGGAAGGCAGGGCGGACTCCAGAACCCAGGAGATCTCCGTGATCTCCAGGAATCTGAAGCTGCTCGCAAGAGAGCTGGACTGCCCGGTCATCGTGCTGTCACAGCTGTCGAGAGCGCCGGAAACGAGGACGGACCACAGGCCGATGCTGTCGGACCTGCGGGAATCCGGCTCAATCGAACAGGACGCGGATATCGTTCTGTTCCTGTACAGAGACGAATACTACAACAAGGAAGAAGCTGTGCCGGGTGAGTGTGAGGTCATCATCGCCAAGCAGCGAAGCGGGCCGACAGGCACGGTCAAGGTGGCATGGCTCGAGAAGATCACCAAGTTTGTGGACAGTGCGGGAAGCAGCAATGGGATTTTTTAGAGAGAATATACAGGATTATTTTCTGCTGGACACGCCGGTGGAGAATATCTTCATTAATGAATACATGAAATCGGCACCGGGAGAATATGTCAAGGTGTACCTGTTCGCGCTGATGTACGCGGGCTTGGATACGGAGCTGACCAACGCGGATGTGGCAAAGCATCTGGGGATGGAGCCCGAGGATGTCCTGAAGGCCTGGACGTACTGGGAGAAACAGAATGTGATCCGAAAGCACATGCGGGGAAGCGAGAGCGGCTTTGACTACGATGTCGAGTTTGTCGTACTGAAAGAGCAGCTTTACGGGCAGCCGGCGGCGCCGGCATCCTCGGTGCAGAGCATCGGGCAGGTGATGGAGGATCCTCCGATCCGGCAGATGATCACGGACATCGAGCAGATCACCGGACGAGTCTTTTCGAGCTCCGAGATCCAGAAGATCCTCTCCTGGATCGAAGACTACCAGATGCTGCCGGAGACGATCACCTTCGCCTTTTCCTACGCCAGGAAGCAGCGGAAGACCTCTATAAAGTACATCGCAGCGCTGATTCGTGACTGGGGCAGCCGCGGACTGCAGAGCCGGGAGGCGGTAGAGGAAGATCTGGCAAGAAACGACCGCAGGAATGCGATGCAGCGGCGGATCTTTCAGGCACTCGGCTTTTCCCGGAACGCGACCGAGGAGGAGCGGCGGATCATCGACAGCTGGTTTGACGAAATGGGCATGTCGATGGAGACCGTCCTCGACGCCTGCAGCAGGACGTCGGGAATCTCAAGCCCGAACATCAACTATGTGAACAAGGTCCTTCAGAGCTGGCACAAGGAAGGCCGCAGCGAGAAGGGTGAATCTGACGCGCCGAGCGGCCGTGAGATCATGGAATATTACGACCTCCTCCGGCAGAAGGAGGAACGGGAGGCAGAGCAGCGCCGCCGGGAAGTCTACCGGCGCGTTCCTAAGATCCGGGAGATCGAGGAATCGGTAAACGGGCTCAGCAGCGAGCTCTCCAGGATCATCATTTCCGATATGGTGGACAAGAAGAAGGCGGGAGCCAGGATCCGGGAGGAGATGGAATCCCTCAATATGGAGAAAGCCTTCCTTCTGACAGAAAATGAATTTGAACTCGACTATATGGACATACATTACACCTGTCCGGAATGCAAAGACACAGGAATACTAGAAACGGGAGAAAAGTGCCAATGCTACGAAAAGGTGACCAGGGACCAGATCAACAGGATCCGGGAGCTGGGTTAACAAAAGAAGAAACCAAAGAGAAGAACGCGCCCTGGTCCGAGGACGAGAAGGCGCAGCAGTTTTTCGATAATATACAGAAGCTGAAGTCCGACCTGAACGCTCTGAAGAAAAAGGACATCCTGGATGTAGATCCGGAAGTCCTCTCTTCGCGTGCGCAGGAAGTCCGGGAAGCACGCGAAGCGGCTGAGAAGAGTGCGCGCGAGAGTGCTGCCCGAATCTCGGATGCGGCGCAAAGCGCTTCTTCAGCCCAGGCGGAGGAAGTGCAGGCAGCGGATCAGACGGAAGCTGCGGGCCAGTCAGAGACCGCGGAGGCGAAGCCTGCAAAGGCAGAGCCGGCCCAGGTCCAGGCCGCGCCACTGTCTCCCACCAGAGAGGTGGCAGCGGAGACCTTCGAGGACCAGTTCCGCCAGCAGATGGAGACCCAGATGCAGGCGGTGCAGGGGGAGGCGACCGAGCGCGAGCGGATCAAGGCGGAGAAGGCGGCAAAGAAAGAAGCCTACCGCAGGGAGAAGGCCCGGCGCAACGAAGAGCGAAAGGAAGAGCGCCGCGCCAGAGCCAAGCGCAAGCAGCTGGAGCGCGAGCTTCGGGCAGAGATCAAGCACAAGAAACGTCTGGCCGACAAGTCCGCTGAACTGGGTGGAGGCATTGTAAACCTGCACGATACCACGGTCAGCACGGAGATTCAGCCGGTCGCCCAGTACTCCTGGCGGGACCTTTTAGGCATCACGTCGCGCCGGCAGAGAAAGGCTGCTGCGACAGAGGAAGAACTGCAGGCCCTGATCGAAGAACAGGAGAAGAAGACTGCGGAAGCCAGGCTCCTCGCGAATCAGCTTTCCATGGTTCGGGCAAACCGCTACCACAGCAGCGCCTTCGGACGGAGAATGGACGCCTTTAAGCAGGCCTGCGAGAGACATAAAACCCTGTTGCTCACCGGAATGAGCATGGTGCTTCTGGTGTGCGTCGGCGCGGCCGGCGTCATCAATTACTGCACCGCCTACGAATATTCATACAACGGACATATGCTCGGCTACGTCAAGAGCAAGGACGAGGTCCTGCGCATCACCGATATGGTCCAGCGGGCGCTGACGGAAGATAAGGACATGCAGGTCATCATCGATGACAAGGATGACATCACCTTCAAGCGGGTCTCGACCCTGGATAAGGACGTCATCCCGGACACCTCGGATGAAGTCCTGCGCCGGCTGACTTACATGGGTGATGTCAACGTTAAGGCTTACGGCATGTATGTCAACGGAAAGAAGGCCGGATCCGTCAAGGATAAGGAGACGGCGGCCGATGTCCTCAAGAAGATCGAGGAGCGGTATGCCAGCGGGAAGAAGGGCGCTGTGATCGAGAAGGCGGAGATTCTGGAGACCGTGGAGGTCAGAATGAGCAACACCAATCTCCGTAATGTCTACTCTGCAGAACGCATGGCAGATGTCCTCTGCACCAGCGGCCTGAAGGAGACCGTACATACGGTCATCGCCGGAGAGACACTCAGCGATATCGCGGAGAACTACGGCACGACAGAGGAACGGCTGCAGCTGGATAATGAGGGCGTCGACCCGACCCAGCTTGAAGTCGGATCAACCCTGCTGATCAAGCAGAACGCGCCGCTTCTGACCGTGCGGATCACAGAGAAGCGCTCGTATACGCAGAAGATCAAATACGAAACCGAAGAAAAGAAGACCGATGAACTTTACGATGATGAGACCGAGATCGAACAGGAAGGCAAGAACGGCTCAGAGGACATCGTAGAGAGAAATGTCTCAATCAACGGAGAGGTCGAGAGCACGACCGTCCTGAAGCATGAAATTACCAAGAAACCGGTGAAGAAGATCGTGCTGGTCGGAACGGCGGAGCGTCCGCCGACAGTCGGCGACGGCAAGTACATCTGGCCGCTGGCAGGCGGTTATACGCTGACATCGAATTACGGATACCGCTGGGGCAGACTCCATGCGGGCATCGACCTTGGAACGGGAACGGGCAATGACGTTCTGGCAGCAGACGGCGGAACCGTCATCCGGGCCGGTTACTTCGGCGGATACGGATACTGTGTCGACATTGACCACCAGAACGGACAGATGACCAGATACGGACATTTGAGTTCTATCCTGGTCAGCGTCGGAGACGAGGTCTACGAGGGACAGCATATTGCGGAGTCCGGCAACACCGGTGCCAGCACCGGGCCGCACCTGCATTTTGAGATCCACGTGAACGGACAGAGCCATGATCCGCTCCAGGATCTTCCATAAAGAGAGGGACGAATGGGAAGAAAGAAACGGCGCAGCAGCAAATTCAAAGACAGCAGCACTGTCATTGACATAGAGCAGGCGAGAGAAGAACGCCGGCAGCGTCAGGAGAAGCGCCATCGGGAGAAGCAGGCGCGAGAGGAGAAGGAAGAGCGGAAGCGGCAGCGTAAGGGGCAGACCCGCTCCGGCCGCCCGGTCAGTGAAATCAGACAGTCCGAAAGGAACTCTTTCTCAGAAGAGCAGCATGAGGGACCGTCCGGTGATCGGCAGAACCGCCGCAAGATGGCTCTGCGCAGACGTCAGGCCCAGCGGAGACTGATCGCGGTAGCGGCAGCCCTGTTCATCCTGGTAGTGCTGGGCTATTCCGTGGGTAACATCCTGGTCCTCAAGCACGATCTTCACACGGCCAAGAAGCAGCAGGTGCAGTATGAAGAAGAGAAAGCGCAGCTGCAAAAGGACCTCAAGGAGATCGACGACCTGCAGAACCTGGAGGAACAGGCGCGCGACCAGATGCGGCTGATCAAGCCGGGTGAGACCCTGTACATCTTTCCGGAGAATATGACGAATCAATGAATCTGTATTCACCTAAAACGATCAGACAACTGAAAGATAAATACGGATTTCGCTTTGCGAAAGGGCTCGGCCAGAATTTCCTGACCGATCCCGGCGTGCCGGAGGCCATGGTCAGCGGCAGCGGAATCGGCCCGGAGGACCTCGTGATCGAGATCGGTCCGGGCATTGGCGTTCTGACGGAGGCCGCTGCCCAGGCAGCTGGAAGAGTGGTTGCCATCGAGATCGATGAGCGGCTGCTGCCGATTCTGGATGAAACGCTGGCAGACTATGACAACATAGAAATCATCTGCGGGGACGTCCTGAAGACAGATCTCCGCGAAATCATAGAAAAGCAGAAGCAGGAGCACGGACTCAACGGAGCCGTCCGAATCGTAGGCAATCTGCCCTACTACATCACGACACCGATTCTGATGAAATTGCTGGAGGAAGAACTTCCGGTCAGCACCATCACCGTCATGATGCAGAAGGAGGTCGCAGACCGGATCGAGGCGGAGCCGGGCTCCAGGGCCTACGGGGCGATTTCCGTGGCCGTGCAGTATTACTGCAGGGTGTCGAGAATCGCATCCGTACCCAAGGAGGTCTTTATGCCTAGCCCGAAGGTGGATTCCGCAGTGCTGCTCCTCGAACTGCGGGATGCAAAGGCAGTCCAGCCTTTGGACGAGAAGCGGTTCTTTGAGTGCGTCCGGGCGGGATTCGGCCAGAGACGCAAAACGCTCAGCAATTCACTTTGCGGGGCAGGGGGACTGGAGAAAGATCTGGTGCGGGAAGTGCTCGACGCTGCGGGAATTGACGGCAGCCGGCGGGCCGAGACCCTTTCAATGGAGGAATTTGCCCGCATTGCAGATGAACTGACAGCGAGGGAAGGTTCAGCATGGAAGAAAACAGAACGATAGCGAATGAAAATACAGAAACAATAGAAAAGATCGAAGAACCCGGAAGCGAGAAGCGGAGCATCCTGTATCGGTTCTTTCATAACGGCGTGTTGATCATAGCGATCGCATCCATCATCGACCTCTTCATTGTGGAGGCTCTGTCAAGGCATAATCCGGCGGAGGCAGTCATGTTCATGGTGGAAAACCCACTGGTCTGCCTTTGTAACTGCATGTTGATCCTGGCGGTGCTGTCGCTTGCGCTGCTGTTCCGACGGCGGGCGTTTGCAGTCAGCATGCTGTCTCTGATCTGGATCGCGCTCGGTATTACCAACTGCATCATTCTGGCCAACCGGATGACGCCGTTTAACGTCAAAGACCTGAGCAATGTCAAGGAGGGGTCGCAGATCCTGCGAAACTATTTCTCCGTGACCAACCTGATTCTGATTGGTGCGATCATTGCGATCCTTGCCGTCATCGTGATCGTCCTGTTCCGAAAACTCCCGAAGCGGAAGGAGAAGACCAGTTTCCGCAAGGCAATCGTGGGGATCGTGATCATCATTGCCCTCGCGTTCGGCACGATCCAGGGCGGGATGAAGGTCGGTGTGCTGGACACCTTCTTCGGCAGCCTGCCGACGGCGTTCGCGGAGAACGGAACGCCGTATTCCTTCATGATCACCTGGGTCAAGACCGGCATCGACAAGCCGCGGCCATACACGGCAGAGACGATCAGAGGCATCTTCAGTGAAGACGAACTGGGCGATGACGGCATCTATGTGCCGGGCAAGGATGACAACAAGAATCCGATGAGCACGCCGAACATCATCTATCTGCAGCTGGAGTCCTTCATCGATCCGCTGCAGGTCAAGGGCTTCGAATTTTCCGAGGATCCTATGCCATATTACCGCCGGCTGATGAATGAGTATTCCTCAGGCTACATCACGGTTCCTGCGGTCGGCGCGGGAACGGCGAACGTAGAATTTGAGGCGATCACCGGCATCAGCGCCAGGTTCTTCGGACCGGGCGAATATCCGCACAAGAGCGTTCTGACTGAGAAGACCTGCGAGTCCGCGGCCTATGATATGAAGCAGCTGGGCTACACATCGCATGCGATCCATAACCACCGCGGCGCTTTCTACAACCGGAATACGGTGTTTGCAAATCTGGGATTTGATACCTTCACGTGCCTGGAATACATGAACAATGTCGTAAAGACCCCGAAGAACTGGGCCAAGGACAAGGTACTGACCGAGAACATCATGGATGCCCTGAAGAGCACGAAGGGCAAGGATTACATCTACACCATTTCGGTTCAGGGGCATGGCAAGTACCCGACGGAGCAGGTCCTGGAAAACCCGAAGATCCAGGTGACGAAAACTCCGGATGAAGAGCTGAAGTGGGCTTACGAATACTACGCCAATCAGATCTACGAGATGGATCAGTTCGTGAAGGAACTGACCGATACATTGGCAGACTTTGATGAGGATGTTGTTCTCGTGATGTACGGAGACCATCTGCCGGCACTGAACATGACCGAGGACATGATGGAATCCGGGGATCTTTATAAGACCCAGTACGTGATCTGGGACAACTTCGGCATGAAGCGGGTCGAGAAGGACACGACCACCTACCGGATCCATGCGGAACTGACTAAGCGTCTGGGCATTCATGTGGGCATGTTGACCCAGTACCACCAGGGCTATGCCAAGAAGAAGAATTACAGGAAGAACTTCAAGGCCCTGGCCTATGATATGCTCTACGGCAAGCAGTACATCTACGGCGGCAAAAACCCCTATCAGGCCACAGATATACAGATGGGCGTGAAGGAGATCAAGATCGAGGACATTGTCCAGATCGGTGACCGCTACTATATCAAGGGACAGAACTTCACGGAATACAGCCGTATCTCGCTGGACGGCGAGGTTCTGAAGACCGTCTACCTCGGTCCGACCATCCTGGCCCTCAGCGAAGAGGTCGATCCGGAGAAGGTCTCTGAGATGAAGGTCAGCCAGGTCGAGAAGAACAAGGAAATCCTGAGTACGACGGAGTAGGAAAACACATGTCGAGAGTCAAGGTGCCAACATTGGAAACGGAACGTCTGGTTTTGCGAGGGTGGAAACGGCGTGATGCGGCGGCGCTCTACGCGTATGCCAGAAATCCGAACGTCGGACCGCATGCCGGATGGAAGCCCCATGCGGACGTGCACGAGTCGAGGACGATCATTACGCAGATGTTCCAGCAGAACACCACCTGGGCGATCACGCCAAAGGAAGGCATGCTGGTGCCGCGGGGTGCTTCGGACGGACCGGGCGCGCTCAGCGGACCGGCGGACGTGCCCATCGGCAGCATCGGCTTCGAGCCGGACGCCTACCGGCCTCGGATCCACAGCCGGGAGATGGGATATTCTCTGAATGAGGATTACTGGGGCATGGGTATCATGACGGAAGCTGCGCGCCGGCTCCTGCAGTACGGTTTCGAGGAACTGGGTCTGGACTCTGTTATGATCCGGACCGGCGAGGCCAACCGGAGAAGCCAGAGGGTCATCGAGAAATGCGGCTTCCACTATGAGGGAACGCTGCGCCAGTGCTACCGGATGTACAACGGAGAGATCCGGGACAGCCGGGTCTATTCCATGCTGCGGGCGGAGTACGAGGAACTGTTTTTCCTTGAACAGGCCGATAAAATGTGATAAACTCTTTTAGTCTATGGACAAATACATGGAAGAAGCCCTAAGTGAGGCGAAAAAGGCAGCTGCGATGGGAGAGATCCCGGTCGGGGCTGTTATTGTGAAGGATGGAGAGATCATTGCGCGCGGGCATAACCGGACGGAGACGGACAAGGATCCGACGGCGCACGCGGAGATGATTGCGATCAGACAGGCGGCTGAGAAGCTTGGCGGCTGGCGGCTGCCGGGATGCACGCTCTATGTGACGCTGGAGCCCTGCAGCATGTGCGCCGGGGCGATCGTGTGGTCTAGGATCGAAAGGCTGGTCATCGGCACCATGGACCCGAAGGGCGGCGCCTGCGGATCGGTGTTCAACATCGTACAGGAGCCGCGGCTGAACCACCGCGTCGAGGTCGAGACCGGCTGCATGCAGGAGGCATGCGCGGGCCTGCTCAAATCGTTTTTCAAGGACCTGCGCAAAGGCAGGAATGACAATAAACCGGAGGAATGTTAGGAATGAAAAGAATTAGTGCATTGGTATGCGCGATGATCATAGCGGTCTGCATGATGGCGCCGGCGGGATTCGCAGCGGCGACCCCGGCGGCAGCTGGTGCTTCAGCGGTGACGGATCCCGGATTCGAACTGGTCACCTCTTCCCCACAGGACGGGGACACGGGTGTTGCGGTAGACAACTTCTCTGTGAAGATTTACTTCAGCAAGGAGATGCTCCCGAAGTCAAAGGCCATTCGAAGCGCCAACGACAAACAGTTCAAGCTGACCGACGAAGAGGGCGAGAGCATTCCGGTCAAGGTATACTACAGTGAAAAAGAGAGAAAGCGCGGTCTGATGATGGTCGCGGCGGACTACAGTAATAACAACGAGAAGGACGTACAGATCAAAGGCGCGACCGAGTACACCCTGACCATCGGGGACGGCCTGCAGGCGGCTGACGGCAGCACCTACAACCAGACGACCACGATCAAGGTCAAGACACTGAACCAGCAGCGGTCCATGATCGTCTACATGATCCTCATGGTCGCCATGATGGGCGGTATGGTCTTCTTCACCATGCGCAGCACCAAGAAGGCGGCTGAGAAGGAGAAGGAAGAGCACGCGACCAAGGGCGTCAACCCGTATAAGGAAGCGAAGAAAACCGGTAAGTCCGTTGACGAGATCGTTGCCAAGAACGAGAAGCAGCGGGCCAAGAAGGAAGCGGCCGAAGCCAAGCGAAAGGAAGCGGAAGCAGCACTCGAAGCCGAGATTCTCGAGAAGATGAGAAAAGAAAAGAACAAGCGGGTCGAAGGGCCGAAGCCGATCTCCGCAGTAGGCAGCACCTACAAGGTTCAGGTGAAGGGGACAGGCAAGAAGGAAGAGCCGAAGAAATCTAACAAGGGCACGACGAACCCGAAGAACCAGTCCGGTAAGAAGAAAAACGCCGGCAAGAAAAAGAAAAAATAAAGCATAACAAGTCGCAGGTGGGTGGAGGCTCACCTGCTATTTTTCTTAATCATACAGGCCAAAAGAAACAAACGAGAAAGACCTGAACGGAGGAGGTCCAATGACAAAGCGAATCGAACTGAGATCCTATGCGAAGA
>JAZNNY010000030.1:0-54421 GCA_045580505.1 Lentihominibacter sp. | reverse complement strand
ATGGGCGGTATGGTCTTCTTCACCATGCGCAGCACCAAGAAGGCGGCTGAGAAGGAGAAGGAAGAGCACGCGACCAAGGGCGTCAACCCGTATAAGGAAGCGAAGAAAACCGGTAAGTCGGTTGACGAGATCGTTGCCAAGAACGAGAAGCAGCGGGCCAAGAAGGAAGCGGCCGAAGCCAAGAGAAAAGAAGCGGAAGCTGCCCTTGAAGCCGAGATTCTCGAGAAAATGAGAAAAGAAAAGAACAAGCGGGTCGAAGGGCCGAAGCCGATCTCAGCGGCAGGCAGCACCTACAAGGTCGAGGTAAAGCACACGCACGAGAAGGCGGAGCCGAAGAAATCGAACAAGGGCACAACGAACCCGAAGAACCAGTCCGGTAAGAAGAAGAACGCCGGCAAGAAAAAGAAAAAATAAAGCATAACAAGTCGCAGGTGGGTGGAGGCTCACCTGCGATTTTTCTTAATCATACAGGCCAAAAGAAACAAACGAGAAAGACCTGAACGGAGGAGGTCCAATGACAAAGCGAATCGAACTGAGATCCTATGCGAAGATCAATCTGTGTCTGGACGTGCCGGGTCTTTTGCCAAACGGATATCATGAAGTGAATATGATCATGCAGCAGATCTACCTGCATGATGATGTGGCGCTGCAGTGGTGCGAAACCGGGGAACCAGCCGGCGAAGGTCCGGTCAGCATCGAACTGTCCACCAACCGGCCCTACCTGCCCACAGACCGAAGGAACTTGGCCTGGCAGGCGGCCGAGGAAATGATCAAAGAGTACGGCGGCCCTCAGGCGGGCCATCTCCGCATCGATATCAGAAAGCGGATCCCGGTGGCGGCAGGGCTGGCCGGCGGCAGCAGCAACTGCGCGACCGTCATTCACGGCATCAATCAGCTGTGGGAGCTGGGACTGGATCTGAAAAAACTGTGCGAGATCGGAGCAAGGCTCGGCTCCGATGTGCCCTTCTGCGTGATGGGGCAGGCAGCAGCGGACCCGGCGCTGCAGAGACAGTTCAGAAAAGACCCCTTGGCCTGCCACTGCGCAGTGGCGACAGGCAGGGGCACGGACCTGCGGCCGATCAAGGGGCTTGCTTCCGATCTGGTTTTGTCAAAGCCGCCGATCAGCGTTTCCACGGCAGAGGCGTATAAGGGAATCGATGAAACCCCGATTCCGGAGCACCCGGATGTGGAGGAAATGGTGCGCGATCTGGAGAGGGAAGACCTGGCCGGAATCCAAAAAAATATGATCAATGTACTTGAAAATTTTACCTTGAAGCGGTATCCTATAGTTGTGTATACAAAGGACAAAATGCAAGACATGTGCAATCCGGACGGTGTGCTCATGAGCGGGAGCGGACCCACGGTGTTCTGCCTTTGCGAAAGCAGGGAGGAAGCCAGGGAGATCTGCGAAGCCATGCGGCAGGTGAACCGGGAGAGCTTCTGGACGAGAACGACGAAGTAATCGACAGAAACCTGAGATGGTGAACGGACCCCGGTCGTGCATGTCGGCAGGAGGATAAAAGGGATGCTGAACTTTGACATTCAGAACCATAAACCGCTGAGAGAGATGGTTTATGAGGAACTTAAAATACAGATTCTGACCGGGCAGATCGTGCCGGGCACGAGGATGATGGAAGTGGACCTGGCCGAAGAAATGGGCGTCAGCAGGACGCCGATCCGCGAAGCGATCCGGAAGCTGGAGAAGGAAGGCCTCGTGACCATCGAGCCGCGGCGCGGCGCGTACGCATCGATGATTTCAACGCAGGATATGGTTGAGATCCTCGAGGTGCGGCAGGACCTGGAAGGCCTGGCAGCCTACTTTGCGGCGACCAGGATGAGTCCGGTGGAGATGGAGGAACTCAAGGAGATCGCGGACAAGTACAATGACGCGGTCAAGTCAGGGAACATGAAGGAGCTGATTCGGTATGACACCCAGTTCCACAGACTGATCGTGGATTCCTGCAATAACAAGATCCTGGTCAGCATGGTCGAACAGCTGCAGGAACTGGTGCTCCGATTCCGCTACATTTACTATGACAACTTTAAGCGGGGCGAGGAGATGCCCAGAGAACATCAGGAGATCATCGACGCCATCGCAAGCGGAGACGCAGACAGAGCACGGGCTGCAGCGGATGTGCACATCGACCGGCTGAAGCAGCTCGTCATTAAGGAAGGCGTCCAGCAGAAGCTGGTCAGCGAGGAATAAGACGAAGGAAAGAACAGAAAGCGGAGTGGTTCACCCCGCTTTTTCTGAACCCGAACGGGGTGAGGAAACGAACCCGAAGGAGCAGAAACGCGCATGATACTGGACATCATCACAGCAGCATTGATCGTCATTCCCATGGGAATCGGCATGGCACGCGGCTTTCTTTACGTTGCCGTGCGGCTGCTCGGCTGGCTCGGTGCACTGGCAGGCGGTTTCTACGCGGCGCCGCATGTGAAGGAATGGCTGGCGCACGGCCCGGTCGGTGAATACATCCACAATACCTTGACCGCGCAGTTTGCAGGTACTACGGACGGGGTCACACAGGCGACGGAGGGTCTGCCCATGATTTTGGGCGGAGCCATCGACGGAGCTGTTCAGAATACAGTAGACATGATCGTAGCAGCCATGGAGAATGTGATCCTGACCGTGCTCGGATTTCTGATGGTCGCGCTCGCGATCAGGCTGATTCTGATCCTGGTAATCCGTCCGATCTCAAAGCGAAAGAAGAAATCAAAGTCGCCGGTCTCCATCCTCAACAAGACGGCAGGCCTTGCGATTGGAATGATCGAAGGGTTCCTGCTCGCTTTCCTGTTCCTGGCAGCGCTCGTTCCGGTTATGCATGGGGGTTCGCCGGAGACTGCCGCGCAGATCACTGAAGCACTGAAATACTCATATCTGGCAGGCCCGCTCTACGACGGGAACCTGCTGCTGGCTATGTTTGGAAGATACTAACCGATAATTAAGACCCATAGGAGGACCACATGAAAGACTATAGCAAACTGCAGAACGGAAGTGACATCAGAGGCATTGCCATCGTTGACCGCGCCCGCGCGGCGCAGGGGCTGCCCGTACAGATGCCGAATCTGACAGCGGAAGCTGCCGCAGACATTGCTGCCGGGTTTCTGGCCTGGCTTTGCAGAAAAACGGAGAAGCGACCGCAGGAGCTGAAGCTGGCCATCGGCCGGGACCCGCGGATCACCGGTAAGACACTGACGGACGGTCTGATGAACGGGTTTGGTCCTTACGGATGCCGCGTACTGGACTGCGGCCTGGCTTCGACGCCGGCCATGTTCATGGCCACGGTGTTTCCTGATTTTGCATGCGACGGGACGATCATGATCACAGCGAGCCACCTGCCTTTTAACCGGAACGGCTTCAAGTTCTTCACCCCGGGCGGCGGCCTTGAGAAGAAGGATATCGCCGACATCCTGGAGTTTGCTGCAAAGGCAGGTCCGCGCGAGGAGATTCTCGGCGCGCCCTGTAATGCGGACGGAGCGGTTCATCGGTCTGGAGAGCTGATCTTCCCTGCGGAGGAAGCGGACATTATCACGCCCTACAGCGCCCACCTGCGGAAGCTGATCGTGGACGGATGCGGCATGGGAGATGCGCCGCTGAAGGGAATGAAGATCACGGTCGATGCGGGCAACGGAGCCGGCGGTTTTTATGCGACAAAGGTCCTGCAGCCTCTGGGCGCAGACGTCAGCAGCAGCCAGTTCCTCGAACCGGACGGCATGTTCCTGAACCACGCGCCGAACCCGGAGGACAAGGAAGCCATGCATTCCGTTTCGATGCGGACGCTCACTTCCGGCTCGGACCTGGGCCTGATCTTTGATACAGACGTAGACCGGTCGGCAGCGGTGGACAGCCGCGGACGCGAAATCGCCCGCAACGGAATCGTCGCTTTGGCAGCGGCTCTGGTCGCGGAAAAGCACCCCGGAACGACCGTGGTGACCGACAGCATCACCAGCCGGCAGCTGACCGCTTTTCTGGAGGGGTCGCTGGGACTCTCCCACCTGCGGTTTAAGCGCGGTTACCGCAATGTCATCAACAAGGCGATCGAATTGAATAAGGCGGGAACGGACTGCCAGCTCGCCATCGAGACCTCCGGCCACGCCGCCCTGAAGGAGAACTACTTCCTGGATGACGGCGCCTACCTGGCGACCCTGATCGTCATCCGCGCGGCCCAACTGAAGGCGGAGGGCAAAATGATCGAATCCCTGATTGAATCTTTGGAGGATCCGGCGGACGAGAGGGAGATCCGGATTCCGATCAAAGCTTCGGATTTTGGCACCTATGGGAATCAGGTCCTGGAGGACCTGACCGCTTTCGTCGTCTCTTCTGAGGGCAGCGCGCTCGGTCTCTCTTTAGAGGAGCCCAACTACGAAGGCGTCCGCATCAACTTCCCGGACGGCTGGTGCCTGCTGCGCAAGTCCCTGCACGACCCGATCCTGCCGCTCAACATGGCATCAGATTCAGCCGGGGGATGTGAGCAGATTTACGCGGTGATGAAGGAGTTCCTGGCAGGGTATCCTGAGCTGGAGCTGTAGGAGCGGGGGTAGTCAGTTCGGGCGAATCCGGTTCGCAGGCAGCCGTTCGGGCGAGTCTAGTTCGCAGGCAGCCGTTCGGGCGCCTGGTTTCGGGCAAACTCTGCGAAACAGATCGTTTTGTGCCATTTCTGCAGAGTTAGTTATATTGAACTTCGGCCAAAACAGGGCGAACTCTGCAAAATAGCCATTTTCAGAGCAAAACTGCAGAGTTTATCAGTTTCCGGCGGCGTTTAACAGGGTCAAACTCTGCAGAAAGGCCTGTAAATGGGCAATATTGCAGAGTTTGCCGGTTTTATGTAAATACAGAGGAGAAAAAACTCTGCAGAAATCCTTGAAAAAGCACTATTTTGCAGAGTTGCAAGCAGAAGGGAGCAATCCAGATGATTGAATACAGCGTAACATGCGCACAGATGAAAATCCTCGAGCAGAACACCGACGCGGCGGGCCTTTCCTATTATCAGATGATGGAGAATGCCGGCCGGATCGCAACCGATAGAATCGTTGAAATTACAATGGCATCGCCTATTAACGATGCGCAAGGAAGCGGCTCTGCGAAAGAGTCCGCCCCACGGCTCTACCCCTGGGCCCTGGACCGGCCCCTTCACGCCTGCGTTTACTGCGGCAAGGGAAATAACGGCGGCGATGGGTTCGTGGTTGCCCGTCTCCTGCAAAGGCAGGGCTGGCAGGTAGAAATCGTCCTGGTGGATGGCGGCCCGGTCACACCGGACGCAATCGCAAATTGGAAATTGGCGATGGAACTGGGGATTCCCATGCGCGGGATTGAAGACGGGGAGGGCTCGCCCGCGGACGCACTTGTCTCGAACGCAGTTGCTCAGAACACTCCCGCCCCGGACGTAATTGTCGACGCCATCTACGGAACCGGCTTCCACGGGAAGCTCCGCCCGGCAGGCGCGAAGGCCGCGGAAGAAATCGCAGCGGCAAGAGCGGCCGGGACGCGCGTCTTCGCCTTGGATATTCCCTCCGGTATGGGCGGTGATCTGACGGATGAAGCGGAACTGGATCCGCGCTGCGTCCGGGCAGACGTAACGATTACCTTCCACGCAAAGAAGCCCGTCCACCTGCAGCCGTTTGCATCCGAATATTGCGGGCAGATCATCACTGCGAACATCGGCATCGTGGATCCGGCACGGGACGCAGCCGAAGAAGAGGCCGCCAAAACCTACGACCTCGACGCCGGCGAGACCTACAACTTCGCGGACTTCGTCGAAATCATCTCCCGCCTGCGCTCACCCGAAGGCTGCCCCTGGGACCGGGCGCAGACACACGAGACCCTGAAGAAGTATCTTCTCGAAGAGACCCGGGAAGCAGCGGAGGCCATCGACAACAAAGATGACGCCAACTTCTGCGAAGAACTCGGCGACGTTCTCCTGCAGATCGTCCTCAACGCCCAGGTAGCAAAAGAGCGCGGCGCCTTCACCATCGAGGACGTCATCCAGGGGATCAGTGAAAAAATGATTCGACGCCATCCCTGGGTCTTCGGCGATATGCACGTCGACTCCCCGGAAGAAGGCGAGAAACTGTGGGAGGAGATCAAGAAGAAAGAGAAGGCACAAGGGCCAGACGCTAACTAAGCAGCAGGTTCAGACGAACGGCCCAAAGATAGTCCAAGAAGAACAAGGCAAAGAAACAGTTTCTGCAAAAGCAGAAGACGACATCCGCCGCCAAGGCGAAGTTCACCAGGGTGAAGGGCAACAACCAGAAGAAGATCAAGGTGAAGAAAGGCACCTATTACAAGTTCATGGTCGTCGCGCTCGACAGGAACAACAAGGTCCTGTCCACGTCCAAGATCATCCACGTCGCGACAAAGGGCGGCAAGGTCGGCAACGACAAGAAGGTGACAACCAAGGCGAAGAAGAACAAGGTCACCCTGAAAAAGGGCAAGACCTTCAAACTCAGAGCAAAGGCAGTTCCGCAGAGCAAGAAGCTCAAGGTCAAGCGCCATCGGAAGGTCAGCTATGAATCGTCCAATCCGAAGGTCGCCAAGGTCACCGCAAAGGGCGTGATCAAGGCCAGAAGCAAAGGCACCTGCTACGTCTACGCTTATGCCCAGAATGGCGTGATGGCGAAGGTCAAAGTGACGGTGAAATGACAGTAAAATGACGGCGAAATGCCAGAAAAAAGCCCTTGTGCACGCAGGGGCTTTTTTGTTACCATATACATACTTATATTGTGAGGTGCAGACATGAGTAAACAACTACGCGGCAGTTTTATGCTCTTTATGACGGCTCTGATCTGGGGCACGGCTTTTGTTGCGCAGAAGAGCGGCATGGACACGATCAGCCCGGTCGCATTCAACGGCGTGCGTACGCTGATTGGCGCGGTTTCGCTGCTTCCGGTGATCGCGGTCATGAGTCTGCTTCGCAAAGGCAGGTCCGGCGGAGATGAGCCTGCCTTTGCAGGAGAAAGCCCGGAAGAGCGGGCGCTGGCCGAGAAGAAGCAGAAGAAGATGCTCTGGATCGGCGGCATCTGCTGCGGGCTGTTTCTGATGGCGGCTGGCAACGTGCAGCAGATCGGCATGTACTACACGACGGCGGGCAAGACCGGATTCATCACGGCCATGTACGTCATCCTGGTGCCCATCATCGGCCTGTTTATGAAGAAGCGGATCCGGCCGATTTTCTGGGCCTGCGTGGCGGCGTCCGCGGTGGGACTGTACCTGCTCTGCTTCCCGTCGGGCGGGGGCTTTGGCGATATCAACAAGGGCGACGTGATCATCTTCGTGTGCGCCTTCCTGTTCGCGGGGCACATCCTCTGTATCGACTATTTCTCGCCCAAAGTCGACGGGGTCAAGATGTCCTGCATCCAGTTCTTTGTGGCGGGCGGGGTCTCCGTGATCCTGGTGTTCTTTATCGACCCGGCGCTGGGATTTGACCTGCCGACGCTTGCGGGCCTGAAAGCCGGGTGGTTCCAGCTCTTTTATGCCGGCGTGATGTCCTGCGGCGTGGCCTACACCTTCCAGGTCGTGGCTCAGGCGGACGTCAACCCGACGCTGGCTTCCATGCTGCTTTGCCTGGAATCCGTGTTCGCTGTTCTGGCCGGCGCCGTCCTGCTCGGTGAGGGCATGGGCGCCCGCGAGATCATCGGCTGCGTGCTGATGTTTGCCGCGATCGTCGTGGCTCAGCTGCCGGAGAAGGAAGACAAGGAGAATCCGGGGAAGCTGAAAGGGTGAAGCGACGATATTGGGATATGAAAAAAGCCCCGTGTGGGGCTTTTTCGTTTATCTGATCTTTTTCTTCTTCTTATATACTGGTGAGTAACCGCCGTAGTTCTTGGACTGATAGGAGCGAATGGAAACGGTGTATTTCTTCATGCCCCTTGGCGGTCTTTTTGTGAAGTAGTTCGGGTAAGGGGAGAAGGTCGTGGTATATTTTTTCTTGTTGCCCTTGAGGAACTTGCCGTTGACCCAGATGCCCTTCGTGCCCGGTTTTTTCTTCAGCTTGACCGTGACCTTGATCTTGCAGGTCCAGAACTTCTCGGTGTAGAGGTAGACGCCGGTGTAAGGTCCGTAGTGCTTGACCTTATGGTATCTCTTCTTCACCGCCTTGACCGTCACAGACTTGACGGCCGGCTTCTTGGCCTTACCGGTCTTGTAGGTGCCGGTATAGAAGACGGGGCCTCCGAAGAAGTAAGTGCTGCCGTTGCCGAGGTAACTTTTCTTGGTGTTGAAGTAGCCCTGAAAATCAGCAAGGCTGAGTCCGAAGTCGGCTGGAGTGATTTTCGCATAGGTCACGTATGATCCATAGCGAATCCGAGTCTTGTATTTCTTATTGGCCTTGAGGCGGCTGATTTTGAACCCCTGACTCGTTCCAAGTTCAATGTCATTTCTCTTCATGGCGCCGGACCGTTTCCAGCTCTTGCCGCCATTGGAGCTGTACTCCAAATAAAGAGGACCGGCGGCATTGGCATAGGTAATGGTGTACGGGTAGTAATTTAAGTACTTAGAGAACACTTCAAAAGAGCCCTTATAGGTTGGCTTGTCCGTGATGGCATTGTAAGGGATCTTCTCCTTAAAAATCAGGCGCTGAAGTTCGCCGGTATTACTGTTATACAGCTGAAGAAAGGCTGTGTGATACCCTGTGTTAAACCCGCTTAGGCTGACGGTCTGTTTTGCAATGGTTGTTTGCCCGGTGAAATCCTTCACTTTAACACCATCTATAAACAGCGCGCCAAAGACATAGTAGTAAGGATTCTTAGTATAGGCTGAAGAAATCCTGCCTTCAATCGTGAGGGCGTTACTGGTTCCTTTGATTGTAACCGTATAAGCTCCGGCGGGAACACTAGGGGAAGCCCCCTTCTTCTCCTGTGGAATAATCATATCGGTTACAGCGGAAGCATCAGACGTATTAATCCCGTCAGCTTCATCCTCCGCCGCGTACACTCCTCCAAAGGCAGGCATGAAGGTCACGCCAACCATCAGGGCCATCAATATGGCGAGCGATTTGCGGCAGAGAGTTGTTCTATATTTCTTCTTCATTAGCTTTCACCTCTTTACCACGTTAAAACTGCACTGCTTTCTTGTATCTATTTTAGAACAAGTTCAAGAAATGTGTCAAATCATTCAAGGAAAATAAATTGTTTTTTAATCGGTTTTCAGCAAGGGATACCCGCCGATGCGGGTAGTACGACTGTACTACCCTGGCGAAACAGAAATAGCAATTGCCTGCTTTTGCAGAATGCGTTAGAATCGAAACATGGGCAATATCACGATCTTCAGGGCAAGTCCCCGAAAAAACGGAAATACGAATGCGCTGGCGGACGTCGCCTGCGCCCGGTTGAGGGAGAAGCTCGCAGCCGGGACCCCGGCAACCAGCAAGCCGCCGGTCATCCGCGAGTTCAACCTCTACGACATGGACATTCGGCCGTGCCTGGCCTGCAGGCAGTGCCAGAAGGACTGGACGCAGGTCAGCTGCGCCCGGGAAGACGACATGCAGCAGATCTTCGAAGCAGTCTGCGACAGCGATCTGCTGATCCTGGCGAGCCCGGTCTACTCCTGGTACTGCACGCCGCCGATGAAAGCCATGCTGGACCGGCTGGTCTACGCCATGAACATGTACTACGGGGAGGAGCGCGGGCCGTCGCTCTGGAAGGGCAAGCGCCTGGCGCTGATCACGACCTGCGGCTATCCGCCGGAGAAGGGGGCGGACCTTTTGGATGAAGGCATCCGACGCTACTGCAAACATTCGCAGCTGCGCTATGAGGGCATGCTCTGCGCAAGGCACATGGGCTACGGCAAACCCTTCATGGATGAGGACAAGCAAAAGCAGGCCATCGCCTTTGCGGACCTGCTTTTGGGAGAAGGCGAAGATAAGGGAGAATGAGATGACGATCGATTATAGAGAGCGGGCGTGCATGGACCCGTCCGGATTCGTGGTACTGGCGGAGCATGTGCCGCAGGTCATCCAGGAGATCCGGTACTACTCTTCATATAATTTCATCGGCGAGCGCATCGACGGCTATGAGGAACCCTGCGCCCTGCTCACGAAGGAAGCGGCCAGAGCGCTGAAATCAGTAAGCAAGGAACTCTACGTGCAGGGTTACTGCCTGAAGGTGTTCGACGCCTACCGGCCGGCCTGCGCGGTGAAACAGTTCGTGCTCTGGGGACTCGAAGACCTGGACCTGCGCATGAAGCCATACTTCTACCCGGACCTGCAAAAGCAGGAATTGTTCGCGAAGGGCTACATTGCGAGCCAGTCGACGCACAGCCGGGGGAGCACGGTGGACCTGACTTTGCTCGATATGACGACCGGGAAGGAAGTGGATATGGGAAGCCCGTTCGACCTGTTCAGCGAGCGGTCCCATCCGGATTACGAGGGCGTGAGCGAGGAGCAGTTTGAAAACCGCATGTGCCTGCAGCGGGCGATGAAGCGCGGAGGCTTTGAGCCGCACCCGTGCGAGTGGTGGCATTTCACGCTGGCCAATGAGCCGTATCCGGAGACGTATTTTGAGTTTCCGGTTTCGACGGAGTATTTGAAGCGGTAGGGAAGAATGAATAGCATAGGTATAGATAAAAAGGAAATGAGAGCGGCGCGGCAGCAGCTGCTGGAACAGATCGAGCAAATTCGCCCGGCGGACCAGGCGGCGATGAAGGCCGCCGAAGAAAGGCAGGACAGCCTGGCCAAGCCACCCGGCAGCCTCGGCGGGCTGGAAACGATCGCCGTGCGCATGGCCGGGATCACGGGACAGGTGATTCCGGGACAGGTGATTTCGGGACAGATGATTCCGGATGGGGTTGTCCGGGACCAGGGCTGCGTGATCGTGTTCTGTGCGGATAACGGCGTGGTCAGCCAGGGCGTCGCTTCTGCGCCGCAGAGCGTGACCCGCGCGCAGACGATCAACTTCACCCGGCGCCTGACCGGCGTGGGCGCGCTGGCAAAGTGCTACGACAGCGAGCTCCTGATCGTCGACATGGGCGTGAAAGATCCGATCCCCGCGGAGCTCTACGACGAGGTTCCCCTGCGGGATACGCATAAGATCATCGACCGTCGCATTCGGCCCGGCACCTGGGACATCTCCGAGGGACCGGCCATGACAGAGGAGGAAGCCCTTTACGCGATCGCGACCGGGATCGAAATGGCCCGGGCGGCGGCGGATGCCGGTTTTGCCATCCTCGGCGTCGGTGAAATGGGCATCGGCAACACGACCACCAGCGCAGCGGTTCTTTCCTGCATCACCGGCGCAAAAGCAGATCTCACTTGCGGCCGCGGCGGCGGCGTGAACGACGCGGGCTTTCGGAGAAAAAAGGAAATCGTAGGGGCGATCGCTGAGGAGTGGAGAAGCGGCGCGGAACATTGCGGGGATGCGGCTGATCCAGATCGCGCGGCGGATGCAGGGAAACGTCGTGGCGCGGATTGCGCGGCGGATCCGGGCGGGCGTTTGGATCGCATCGTACGGATGCTGACCCGGTGCGGCGGCTTCGATATCGCAGCTATGACCGGCGCCTTCCTCGGCGCAGCAATGGTGCGAAAGCCGGTCGTTGTCGATGGATATATTTCCGTGGTAGCAGCGCTGGCGGCGGCGGAGATCTGCCCCGCGGCGGCTGATTACATGTTTGCCTCGCACATGTCCGCGGAGCCGGGCTACGCCCTGGCCATGAAGCGGCTGCAGGAGTACAGTCCGGGCCTTCACCCATTCCTTGCGCTCGATATGCGCCTGGGCGAGGGCAGCGGCTGCCCCGTCACCTTCAGCGTCATCCGCGGCGCCTGCGATGTGATGCGCAACATGGCGACCTTTGAAGAGGCTGAGATCAACGACGACTACCTGGAGGAAGTACGGGCGGGCGGATGCTTCTGATTGTACAATAGAAGCCGTCAGCGATTGTAATTATATGGCAAAACTCTGCGAAAACTGCCCAACCAGCAGACACTTGCAGAGTTAAGAAGACAAAAAATGGTAATATAAGGTAAAACTCTGCGGCGGGGCCCATAATTCCGCAAATTTGCAGAGTTGACAGAGAAAAACAGGCCCGCTTCCATGATAGACTCTGCGGAATCGCTCAAAATGACGGCATTCTGCAGAGTTCGCAGAGAATATTGCAAATATCCGAGAACAAACTCTGCAGGAAGCGCCTGAAACGGGACTTTTTGCAGAGTTGGCCTGGTGGCGCGACCACCAGCCAATAAACGGAGAGCGAGAATGAACATCCTGATCAGCGGGGGAGCAAAAAACGGCAAATCATATTTTGCGCAAAGGCAGGCCAAGCAGATGGCGGACGAGCAGGGCGTTCCCCTCTATTATATTGCGACGATGATTCCGCACGATGAGGAGGACCGGGCCAGGATCCGGCGCCATATCAAGGAGCGCGCCGGATGGGGGTTTGTGACGCTGGAATGCGGGCGAAACCTGCCGGGACTGCTGACCGGGGAAAGTCCGGCCGAAATGACCGCACCATGCGACCCCGCCGATCCAAAAGGCGCCTTCCTGCTCGACAGTGTGACCGCGCTGCTCAGCAATGAAATGTTCGGCGAGGATGGCAGCTTCGATGCGGGGGCCGCGGAGAGGGTCGCGAGGGACTGCACTGCCTTTGCGAAAGCGACGGGAAACACCGTGTTCGTGTCGGACTATATCTACGGCGATGCGCAGCGGTACGACGACATGACGGAGGAATACCGGCGGGGGCTCGCCTACATCGACCGGCAGCTGGCAAAGGTATGCGACCGGGTGATCGAGGTCTCCGCGGGCGTGGCCACAGATTGGAAATCGCCAATAGGCGATGCTGAAGAGTAGTGCAATGAAATACGCAAGAGTAGCATAATGAAATACGTAAGAGGCTTTTTAATGGCATGGGGCTGCTTCTGCTGGATCCCGTGCCCCTATAAAAAATGGAACGACGATGACCGGACCGCCATGGTGGCGATGCTGCCGCTGGTGGGGACGGGGCTGGCCCTTGTGACCGGTATCGTCTGGGTACTGATCGGCTTGCTGGGCGGATCGGTGGAGTCAGGCGGATCGGCCGTGCTGAGCGGTGCGGTCGTGACGGCGGCCTACTTTGTCATGACCGGGTTCATCCACCTGGATGGGTTCATGGATGTGTGCGATGCGGTGATGCCGCGCCACCCCGTGATGGAGGAACGGATCCGGATCCTGAAGGACCCGCACACGGGGTCTTTTGCGGCGGTCAGCATGGCGCTGATGCTGCTGGTTTTCGCAGGGTCGGCGGCGGCACTGTCGGCTTTGCCGGGCTTCGGGGTCCTGGTCATGATCGCCGTGATGACGACGTCCCGCTGCATGAGCGCGGTGTCCGTCATCAGCTGCCGGCCGATGGGAACGAGCCAGTACGCGACGGGGAATTTCGGCGAGGCCAGCAAAGGCAGGTCCTTCGTCAAGGCTTTGCCCGCCCTGATCATCACGGCGCTTGTTGTGGCAGGCTGCGTAGTGTTTTGCGTGAGATCGGCGCACGCGCATGCATTCGGAGAAAACGCCGTCTGGCAGGTGCCGGCAGCGGCGGCGGTCTGCGCGGTGACAGCGCTGATCATCGGAGCCATTGACCGTCGGTCGCTGGGCGGTATGAACGGGGATATTTCCGGGCACATGATCACCAGCGGAGAAATGGCAGGCATGCTGGCTGCGGCGATCCTGATGGGATAGCGGCGGGAGCCGCGCGAACAGGCTGCGACGGCCGGGAGGGCTGGACGCAAGAAAGGCCGAGCATGGAACATGCCGCACAGGAGGACTTACGATGATACTGATCTTTGGAGGAGCATACCAGGGGAAGCGGGAGTTCGCAGCGAAGAACTTCCCGGACATCCCCATCTATCATGAGGCGCTGGAGGAGTTCGTCTGGGACTGCTGCCAGGAAGACCCGGATGCACGCACAGAAGCGGCCGATCTCATGCGCCAAAGCAAGGCCGAGTGGCAGGACAGGATCCTGATCATCCGGGATGTGTCGCAGGGCATCGTGCCGATGGACGCGCGAACCCGGGCTTTCCGGGAGATGAACGGCAGGCTGATGCTCTATCTGGCATCCGAGGCAGATGAGGTCTGGCGGGTCTTCTGCGGCATCGGCCAGAGGATCAAGTAGCCAGGGACCGGAGATCCATAGGACCAAATAAAAGGAGTGACATAATCATGAAATCAACCATCGCATTAATCCGACACGGCATCACGGAGGGCAACGTCCGCCGCCTCTACTACGGGGCGACCAACGTGCCGTTGGCCCAGAAGGGCATCGATGAGCTGAAGCGGCTCACTGCGGAAGGCGTTTACCCGGACGGAGAGGGCGCGCAATTTTATACGACCGGCATGGGCAGGACGGCGCATACGCTGGAACTGATCTATGGAGACGTTCCCCATGAGATTATCAAAGACCTGCGGGAAATCAACTTCGGGGACTTTGAGATGAAGACCTACGAGGAACTCATGAAGTATGAGGAATACCGGGACTGGATCACGGCCATGGACGACATCACGGCACCGCCGAACGGGGAGTGCATCCGCGATTTCAATGAGCGGGTCATCCGGGGCTTCGAGGAGGTGCGCAGGCGGCACAGCGTCCGGTCCCTGGAGCTGCGTCACCGAGGCGAGGACGCCCGCAGCATCGTGATCTGCCACGGCGGCACCATCTCATCCATCATGAACTACCTTTGGCCGGGGGTGCATGACAACATGTACGGATGGCTGCCGGATCCGGGCCATGGATTCCTGCTTTTGCTGGAGGACGATGCGGTCACGGGGCACGAGAGTTTTTAGGCCGGGGAGCCCCGTCCAAAAGCAGGCCAGCCCCTTTTCAAAAGCAGGCCGACGTGGTATATTGTAGTGTGATAAAAAATGCGGCTTAGCCGCCTGAAATACAGGAGGAAATCATGAGCGACGAGAAGAAAAAAGTCATCACCATCAGCCGTGAGTTCGGCAGTGGCGGCAGACTGATCGGCAGAAGACTGGCCGAGAAGCTGGGTGTTCCTTACTACGACAAGGAACTGCTCGACAGAATCGCCGAGGAGTCCGGATTCAGCAAAGAAATGATCGAAGGCGCAGAGAAGCGTGCGAAGAACAGCTTCCTTTACAGCCTGGCATCCGCCATGGGTACCGGTGAGGCGGGCCCGGAGAGCCTGTCCCTGAACGAGCGGTTCTTCCTGGCGCAGTTCGATACAATCCGCAAGATCGCGGAGGAGGAAGGCTCCTGCGTTATCGTCGGACGTTGCGCGGACTATATCTTAAGAGACCTGCCTTATGCGACGAATGTCTTCATTTACGCAGAAGAGGCGGACAAGATCAAGCGCGCGACCGAAGAATACGGCGTGCCGGAAGAGAGCGTCAAGAAGCTGATGAAGGACACTGACAAAGCCAGAGCGAACTACTACGCCTATCACACGGGACGTAAGTGGGGAGATCCGGTCAACTATCACTTCTCACTGGACAGCGGTTACCTCGAGATCGAAGACATCGTAGACATCATCATCGAATACACCAACAGGCAGATCCGCAGAGGCACGACCATATGGGACGAGAAATAGAAGACGGATTCCGCGTCCGCGGCATGTATTTCAGCGGAACGGGAACGACGGAGAAAATCGTAACGGCGGTTGCTGCCGGGCTGGCTGATGCGCTCCCGCAAAAGCAGGTCGAACCGGACATCAACTTCACTCCGCCGGCGGCGAGGGAGCAGGTCTACCGGTTTGATCCGCGCGACATCGTCGTGTTTGGCGTGCCGGTCATCGCGGGCAGGGTGCCCAACGTATTGCTGCCCTTCCTGAATACCCTGGAAGGCGGCGGCGCGCTGGCCATTCCGGTCGTGCTTTACGGCAACCGGAATTTTGATGATGCGCTGATCGAGCTCAGAAACATTCTGGAAGAGCGCGGATTCCACACCGTCGCTGCTGCAGCATTCATCGGAGAGCATTCCTTTTCGCGGGTGCTGGCGGCGGGGCGGCCGGACGAGGCCGACCTGGAGATTGCAAAGGATTTCGCGAAGAAAGCCGCGCAGAAAATCTCGGACCTGCCTTTGCATGCGCCGGCGCCTATCGAGGTCGACGGAGAGGATCCGATCCGCCCCTACTATAAGCCGCGCGATCGGCAGGGCAATTTCATCAATATCCTGAAGGTGAAGCCGAAGCTGGACGAGAGCAAGTGCACGAAGTGCGGCATCTGCGTGAGCGCCTGCCCGATGGGATCGATCAAGGCGGAGGCCCCGGGCGTGGTAGACGGCATCTGCATCAAGTGCTGCGGCTGCGAGAAGAAGTGCCCGGAAGGGGCGCTCTATTTTGACGACGAAGGCTACCTGTATCACAAGAAGGAGCTGGAACTGGGCTATCCGGACCGAAAGGAACCGAAACTGTATATTTAAGGGCGGGAAGTGACCTGCCTTTGGGCAATAATCTGCCGGCACCCATTCGTGCCGGGGAAAAGAGGAAAAACAAAATGGCAAAAGACAAAGGAACCTATTACATCTCAACACCGATCTACTATCCGAGCTCGAACCTGCACATCGGGCACACCTACTGCACGGTTATGGCCGATGCGATGGCGCGCTTCAAGAGGCTGCAGGGCTACGACGTTATGTTCCTGACCGGAACGGACGAGCACGGGCAGAAGATCCAGACGCTGGCGGACGCCAAGGGCGTTTCCCCGCAGGAATACGTCGACGAAGTGGTCGCGGGCATCAAAGAACTGTGGAAGACCATGGAGATTTCATATGATGACTTCATCCGGACCACCGAGCCGCGGCACATCAAGCGGGTACAGCAGCTGTTCATGAAGATGTATGAGAAGGGTGACATCTATAAAGGCGAATACGAGGGCTGGTACTGCACGCCGTGCGAATCCTTCTGGACCCAGAATCAGCTGGTGGACGGCAAGTACTGTCCGGACTGCGGCCGCGAGGTCAGCAAGGCAAAGGAAGAAGCCTACTTCTTCAAGATCAGCAAGTACGCGGACAAGCTGCTGGACATCTTCCACAACCAGCCGGAATTCCTGGAGCCGGAATCCCGCCGCAATGAGATGATCGCCTTTATCGAACAGGGCATGGAAGACCTTTGCATTTCCCGGTCCTCGTTTGACTGGGGCATCCCGGTACCGATCGATGAGAAGCACGTCATCTATGTATGGCTCGATGCGCTTTCGAACTATATCACCGCGCTGGGATGGCCGGACGAGCCGGAAAAGTACGATAAGTACTGGCCGGCCGACGTTCACCTGGTCGGTAAGGAGATCGTCCGCTTCCATTCCATCATCTGGCCGGCGATGCTGATGAGCGCAGACCTGCCTTTGCCTAAGCAGGTGCGCGGCCACGGCTGGCTGCTGCTGGGCGGCGAGAAGGTCTCTAAATCAAAGGCAGCGAAGGGCGCGGATGTCATCGATCCGGTCGTTCTGATCGACCGCTACGGCATCGACGCGCTGAAGTATTTCCTGCTGCGTGAATACACCTTCGGTCAGGACGGCATGTTCACCAACGAGGTCATGCTGAAGCGGCTGAACTACGACCTGGCCAACGACCTGGGCAACCTGGTTTCCCGGACCGTCGCCATGATCGAGAAATACAACGGCGGATTCGTTCCGGAACTGACCGAGGCGGGAAAGATGTCCGCTGAGGAGCTGGAGGCTTCCGGCGGAGTCGACTTTGACGCTCAACTGCGCGAGATCGCAGTGGGAGCAGCGCCGAAGGTCGAAGCGCAGATGGATGAGTTCAAATTCAACATGGCGCTCGAGGAGATCTGGATCCTGGTGCGCCGGGCCAACAAATACATTGACGAGACCATGCCGTGGGCGCTGGCCAAGGACGAGACCAAGAAGGCCCGTCTGGACAACGTGCTCCACAACCTGGCAGAGGCCATCCGGATCATCTCCGTGCTGATCCATCCGTTCATGCACACCACTTCGGACGCCATCCGCAAGCAGCTCGGCCTGTGGTACGCCGAGGTCGCCTGGGAAGATGCGTTCACCTTCGAGATGATGAACGGCGAGCAGGTCAAGAAGGGCGCTGCCATCTTCCAGAGACTCGACATCGACAAGGAACTCGAGGAACTCTATGCGCTGGGCGCCAAGGGCCAGGATGTGCATGTCAAGGGCAGCGCGGCCCGTGCTGCCGAGAAGGCGGACAAGGCTGATAAGGCGGCTGATGCAAAGGCAGGCCAGGCTGAGGCTGCAGGGGCCGAGGCTGAGAGCATTCCGCTCGAACTCAAGGACCCGATCGAATACGACGATTTCGCGAAGCTCGACCTGCGCGTCGGCACGATCCTCAAGGCCGAGAAGCACCCGAAGGCGGACCGTCTCCTGGTCTTCCAGGTAAAGATGGGCACCGAAATCCGTCAGATCATCTCCGGTGTGGCAGAGTTCCACGACCCGGCCGACTGCGTCGGCCAGAAGGTCGTCGTGGTCGCAAACCTGAAGCCACGGAAACTGCGCGGCCTCGAATCCAAGGGCATGATCCTCTTCGCGGACAACGAAGTCGACGGCAAGACAAGATACGAATTCGTCGAAACCATTGCCGCGGACGGCAATGCCGTAGAATAAAGGACTGTTGGAGTTTTAAGAAATAAGACAGGGGACGGTTCTCTGTCTTATTTTTTGATAAGACAGAGAACCGTCCCCTGTCTTACCCTGTCTTACCAGTCTTGCGGGAAAAGTATTATGGGAAAAGAGCGCCTGAAGAAAACAGAATACACATTCGATGCTCCTGTCAGCCTGCGCGTCGCCGTGCTGGCGGATTTTCATGAGGATGATCCGGCGCCGGCCCTGCAGATGCTGGAGAACGATCCGCCTGACCTGATCCTGCTTCCGGGCGATCAGATCAGAGGGCACTTCCCGGATGAGCAGTACCCGGCAGTAGAGTCTGCATCGAACGCCCTGCAGCTGCTGCGCGGCTGCGCGGAGCTTGCTCCCACGTATTGCTCGCTGGGCAATCATGAGTGGGCGACGGATGAAAAGGATCTGGAGATGCTGCGGAGCACCGGCGCCGTTGTACTGGACAATGAGTGGGTCCGGACGGAGGTGCCGGGCGGAACCAGCCCCGGCGTGCCTGCGCAGACCAACTCGCCTGCCAGCCCCGGCGCGCCAGCGCCGGCGGCGGTCCTCATCGGCGGGCTTTCCTCCGGCCGCGTGGTCCGCTACCGGGCTTACCGGGCCGGGGCGGCATCTCCGGAGCGCTACCCCTTTAACAAGCGGGAGATTTTCGCAAAGGAACCCTGGACCGAGCACGATTGGCTGGATTCTTTTGAGCGGCAGGAGGGATATAAGATTCTGCTGTCCCATCACCCGGAGTACTGGGCCATGCGGGCGCCGCAGCTCGAAAAGCACAGGATCGACCTGGTCCTCTCTGGACATGCGCACGGGGGACAGATCTGCCTTTGCGGAAGGGGCCTGTTCGCACCCGGGCAGGGAGCCCTCCCGAAATACACGAGCGGTGTGCACGAAGGCGCATACGGCCGGATGATTATATCGCGCGGAATGAGCAACCCGCAGCGTCCGGTGCCGAGGTGGGGGAATCCGTGCGAAATTCTGTACCTGGAGCTGGGAATTCACTGAACATGAGTCATAAGACAGAGAACCGTCCCCTGTCTTATTAAAATGTTGTTAAAACAACATCGGGAACGGCAAAAAGATTGTATAATAAATCCCATGGCGCTATGCCTGAGGAGGAAAGAATAGAATGAAAGAGATGAAAACGGTCGATGCTGTCGGCCAGGTACTTTGTCACGATATTACACAGATCATTAAGGACGACAGCAAGGGTCCGGTCTTTCGCAAGGGGCATGTGATCCGGGAAGAGGATATCCCGGTTCTGCTCAGCGTGGGCAAGGACCATATTTACGTGTGGGAAAACGACGAGACCATGATGCATGAAAATGACGCGGCAGAAGTCCTCTGCAGGATCTGTCTCGGAGAGAATGTGACCCGCGGCGAAGCCAAGGAAGGCAAGATCGAGCTGCGCGCGGCCTGCGACGGAGTCCTGAAGATCGACCGGAAGACAATGGAGATGGTCAACTCCTTCGGGCAGATGATGATCGCGACCCGGCACGGGGATTTTGTCGTAAAGGCAGGAGACAAGCTGGCGGGAACGCGGATCATCCCCCTGGTCATCGAAAAAGAGACGATGGAGCAGGTTGAAGCGAAGGCGAAGGAACTGAGCGGTGGGAAACCGATCCTGGAGGTCCTGCCTTTGCAGAAGAAGAAGGTCGGCATCGTGACGACGGGCAATGAAGTCTTCTACGGGAGAATCAAGGATACCTTCACGCCGGTGGTCGCGGGCAAGGTGGAGGAACTCGGCTGCGAGATCGTCGGGCATGAATACAGCGATGACAACAATGAGAATATCGAAGCAGCGATTCGGAAACTGCTGGAGGCGGGGGCGGACATGATCCTTTGCACGGGCGGCATGAGCGTCGACCCGGATGACAAGACGCCGCTCGCCATCCGCAATGTTTGCGGACAGGTCGTGACCTATGGGGCGCCGGTACTGCCGGGCGCCATGTTCCTGCTGGCCTATTACGGCGAAAAGCAGATTCCGGTCATGGGGCTTCCGGGCTGCGTCATGTACGCGAAGCGGACCATCTTCGATCTGGTGCTGCCGCGGATCGTGGCGGGGGAACTCCTGACGAAGGCGGATTTTGATGCGCTCGGCGAGGGTGGTCTCTGCCTTGACTGCGAGATCTGCACCTTCCCGAACTGCGGGTTCGGGAAATAGATCCGGCCGGAGAAGAAAAATGATAGATCGGTATCAGAGAAACATCAACTATATGCGGATCTCGATCACGGACCGGTGCGACCTGCGCTGCCGCTACTGCATGCCCGAGGAAGGCATCGAGAAGGTGTCGATGAGCCAGATTCTGACCTACGAGGAGATCCTGCGCATCTGCCGGGCGGCGGTAAGCCTTGGCATCACCCGGTTCAAGGTGACCGGCGGTGAGCCGCTGGTGCGCAAAGGCTGCACTTCCCTTTGTCGGGATATCAAGGAGATTCCCGGCGTGCAGCAGGTGACCCTGACGACGAACGGGCAGCAGCTGGCGCGGGAAGCAGAAGCACTGAAGGCGGCAGGCGTGGACTGCGTTAACATCAGTCTCGACTCGCTGCGGGAGGACCGGTTCCGCCAGATCACAGGGCGCGGCGAGCTTTCGAAGACTCTGGAGGGCCTGGACGCCGCGATTAGCTGCGGGCTGAAAACGAAGATCAACTGCCTGCTGCAGAGGGGGTTCAATGAGGATGAACTCCTGGATTTTGCGGCCCTGGCCTTTGAGCGCGGGATCGACGTGCGCTTCATCGAGATCATGCCGGTTGGCTTCGGTCTGCCGGAGACGGGCCTTTCTAATGAGGAGGTTCTGCGGAGGCTGAAGGAAGCCTATCCGGACCTGGAGGCGGACGGCCGCGTGCACGGCAACGGACCGGCGGTGTATTACCGGCGGTCATCGCAGGCCGGCGATTCGAGCGGGAATTCGACCGGCGCCATCGGCCTGATCAGCGCCATGCATGCCAAATTCTGCGGCAGTTGCAACAGGATCCGGCTCACGAGCCAGGGGAAGGTGAAGCCCTGCCTTTGCTATGAGGACAGCTTCGACCTGCGGCCCGCGCTTGACGCAGGAACCCAGGAGGCGCTCCGCGATGCGCTCGCGGCCGCGGTGGAAGGAAAGCCCGCGGGGCACACGTTTGAAGACAGAAACACGGTCGAGCACCGCTCGATGGCGGAGATTGGAGGATAAAAAATGGGAAAGCTGATTGCCATTTGCACCAGCGAGAAGAAGGGAACCCAGAAGCAGCCGGTAGAAAGCGCCGTGCTGCGGGTAGATCACGGCATCGAAGGGGATGCCCACGCCGGAAACTGGCACCGGCAGGTCAGCCTGCTGGGTCTTGAGAAGATCGAGGCCTTCCGGGCCAGGGGCGCGGACGTGGACTTCGGGGCGTTCGGCGAGAACCTGATCATCGAGGGTTTCGATTTCAGAAACCTTCCGGTCGGGACGAAGTTTCGGATCGGGGCGGCGGCCCGGGAGGGCGCACAAAAGCAGGCCGGAGCAGCTGAGGCTGCGCCGGAGGACGGCGTTCTGCTGGAAATGACCCAGATCGGCAAGGAGTGCCACAGCCACTGCGCCATCTTCCACATGGTGGGAGACTGCATCATGCCAAGAGAAGGCGTGTTCGCCAAAGTGCTGCGGGGCGGAGAGATCCATCCGGGAGATGAGGTCACGGAGATCCCGCCGGCGCCGGACCGGCCGTTTACAGCAGCCTGGGTCACCATGTCGGACAAGGGCGCTAAGGGTGAGCGAGTCGACGAGAGCGGACCGCTGATCGGGCAGATGGTCACGGAGGATGGCTACGAGGTCGTCGAGGAGATCCTGATTCCGGACGACAGAGAGACCATCGAGAAGACGCTGATCCGGCTGGCCGACCAAAGGCAGGTCAACGTGGTGTTCACCACGGGCGGGACTGGTTTTGCACCGCGCGATGTGACCCCGGAGGCGACGATCGCCGTGTGCGAGAGGATGGCGCCCGGGATCGCGGAAGCCATGCGGGCCTATTCCATGACCAAGACGCCGCGGGCCATGCTGTCCCGCGCGGTGAGCGGCATCCGCGGACAGACCCTGATCATCAATATGCCGGGAAGCCCGAAAGCAGTGCGGGAGTGTCTGGAGTTCATCCTCCCCTCGCTGCGGCACGGGCTGGAAATATTGCTCGGACGGGCGCATGACTGCGCCCGGAAATAAACCGGGCCCCGAACCAGGTCACAAAAGTCATAAAAAATCTGCAAAGTCACAATCGCCAACATCAGAAAGGAGATTTTTTATGAAAAAGAAGTTATTGATCGCAATGTTAACACTGGCTATGGCATTCGTCTTCGCAGGCTGCGGCGGATCCGGAGAGTCCGAAGAGGCGGCAGGAGACGCGGCATCCGCGGAAAAGACCGAGGTTCTGGTCTTTGCGGCCGCCAGCATGCAGTCCTCACTGGAGGAGCTGGAAGCGTCCTTTGAAGAGGCGAATCCGAACGTCGATATCGTGCTCAACTGCGACAGCTCCGGCACCCTGATGGAGCAGATCAAGGAAGGCGCGCCCTGTGACGTATTCTTCAGTGCGGCTCAGAAGCAGATGGATGAGCTGGAAGGGGAAGGCCTCGTAGTAGAAGGCACCCGGACCAACGTGCTCAACAACCAGCTGGTCGTTATCACATATCCGGACAGCGGAACCTCCGTGAAAGGTCTGGAAACCCTGAAGGATGCGAAGAGCATCGCGCTGGCGGACGGCAGTGTTCCGGTCGGCAAGTACACCCGCCAGGCCCTGATCAACCTGGGGATCCTCGAAGAGGCAGATGATCCGGCAGAGATCACCACGCAGCAGGTTGCAGGCGCCCTGGGCGGAGTTGAGATCAGCGAGCAGGGCAACGTCAGCAAGGTGCTGGCAGCCGTACAGGAAGGCTCCTGCGAGGTCGGCACAGTCTACCTGTCCGACACCTACGGACATGAGAAGGACGTTGAGGTCCTGGAGACCGTATCCTACGACGTCACCGGCGACATCATCTATCCGATCGCGCAGATCGTGAACCAGGACGCGGATGAAGCGGAGACCGCTGCGGCGGCAGACGTGCTGGCCTACTTCACAAACGATGACGCCAAGGCGCTGTACGATACACACCTGTTCGATACGAACGTAAAGTAACCTTAAAAAGAATCACTTAAAAGAAACAAATGATGGAATTTCTCGAAAGTCTGGACTGGAGTCCGCTGATCATATCCCTGAAAACAGGTGTCGTTGCGACGGTCATCTCGTTTTTCATTGGGCTGTTCGCGGCGCGCAAGGTGGTCAGGCTGTCCTACAAGGCAAAAGCCGTTGTGGACGGCATTCTGACCCTGCCCATGGTGCTGCCGCCGACGGTGGCGGGCTTCATCCTGCTTTTGATTTTCTCGAGGCGGCGGCCGATCGGCATTTTCCTCGACCAGCAGTTGGACATTCAGGTCGTGCAGACCTGGCTGGGCTGCATCCTGGCCGCGACGGTGATCGCCTTCCCGCTCATGTACCGGAATGCGAGGGCTGCCTTTGAGCAGATCGACGCCAACCTGGTCTACGCCGGGCGGACGCTGGGTATGTCGGAGATGTGCATTTTCTGGCGGATCGTCGTTCCGACCGCGGGGCCGGGCATCGCCTCGGGAACCATCCTGACCTTTGCGAGGGCCATGGGTGAATACGGCGCGACCTCCATGCTGGCGGGCAACATCCCGGGGAAAACCGGCACAGTCTCCCAGCGGATCGCCATGGTCATCCAGGACGGAGACTATCTGACGGCCGGATTCTGGGTCGTCGTCGTTCTGCTGATCGCCTTCCTGATCATCTTCCTGGTCAACCTGCTTACCGGAAGAAATATGAAGAACATCAAACGGTGGTAGCATGGGGATCTCGGTAGATATACAGAAAAAACTCGGGGATTTTCAGCTCGACATATCGTTCGAAAGCGATGCCCGGCGCATCGGCATTCTCGGCCCCTCCGGCTGCGGCAAGAGCATGAGCCTGAAGTGCATCGCCGGCATCGAGCGCCCGGACAAAGGCAGGATCGTCCTCAGCCCGGATGCAAAGGCAGGCCGGATCCTGTTCGATTCCGCCGCCCGGACCAACCTGAAGCCGCAGAAGCGCAGGGTCGGCTACATGTTCCAGAACTACGCTCTGTTTCCGACCATGACCGTCGCGCAGAACATCGCAGCGGGGCTGAAACTGCCCGGTGGCGAGCGCGAGGAACGGGTCAGGGAAATGATCGGGCGGTTCCGCCTGCAGGGCCTGGAAAAGCACCTGCCCGGAGAACTTTCCGGCGGGCAGCAGCAGCGGGTCGCTCTGGCAAGGATCATGGCCTACCAGCCGGACCTGATTTTGCTGGATGAACCGTTTTCGGCCCTGGACCAGCACCTGAAGGAGCGGCTGCAGCACGAGCTGATCGCCATGCTCGAGGACTACCGGGGGCAGGTCATCCTGGTGTCCCACAGCCGGGATGAGATCTACCGGTTCAGCGAGGATCTGCTGATTCTGGAGCAGGGACGGATTCTGGCGAGCGGGCCGACCAGGCGGCTGTTCGATCATCCGCATACAGCGGCGGTCGCGAGGATGACCGGATGCAAGAACTTTTCGGCGGCGCGGCGGCTGGATCCGCATACGCTCAGGCTGACGGACTGGGGAATCGACCTTGTTCTTAAGAGGGAGATCCCGGAGGACATCATGGCCATCGGCTACCGGGCCCATTTCTTTAAGCCGGTCTGGGGTGAGCGGAGAGAAAACTGCATTCCGTTCCTGCCGGCAGGAGCGGACGAGCTGCCCTTTGAGCGGCGGTATTATATCCGGCCGGAGGGCTTGGCGGCAGATGAGGTGCCGGAGGGCAGCGCAGAAGCGGCGGATCAGGCAGCCGCCAGCGCTGAACAGGCGGAACTCATTTGCTGGTTCGTTCAGGACCGGGACAGACAGGAGCTGGATCAGAAAGGCGAGCCGGACTGGCTGCAGCTGAAAGAAGAGGCGGTCCTGCTTTTGCGGGAGTAAGGAGGAAAGGATGGAATTCACGCATTTTGACGAGAAGGGAAACGCCCGGATGGTCGACGTTTCCGAAAAAGAGATCACCCATCGGGTCGCGGTGGCCGAGGGCACGATTGCGGTGAGCCGGGAGGTCATGGACGCGATCGCCGGGCGCAGGGTGAAGAAGGGCGACGTTTTCACGGTGGCCCAGGTCGCGGGCATCATGGGGACCAAGCGGACGTCGGAGCTGATTCCGATGTGCCATCCCCTGTCCCTGACCAACGCGGCGGTGACCTTTGAGGCGGACGAGGAAGCCTGCGAGATCAAGGCGATCTGCCGGGCCGTGACCGACGGGAAGACCGGCGTGGAGATGGAGGCGCTGACCGGCGTTTCGACCGCGCTGCTCACCATCTACGACATGTGCAAGGCAATCGACAAGCGCATGGTCATCCGGGACGTTCACCTGGTGGAGAAATCCGGCGGCAAGAGCGGAGAGTTTCGGTTCTGATATTTGAGATAAGACAGGATAAGGGAGGATAAGACAGGGGACGGTTCTCGATAAGACAGGGGAGGGATCTGTGTCTTATTTTTGTAAGACAGAGAACCGTCCCCTGTCTTATCTCACCTCGTCGCTTTAACGCATTAGAGGGCTGCCAAATTCTGCTAAAAGTATAGTCATCCTGAAGGTTATTTGGTACAATTACTCTGTATCAATAGCGAATAAACGGGCGATCACGCACGTATGGAAAAGGAGGACATTATGGCTGTAATTATCAATGGTAAAGACCTGCTGTTCGAAGAGGTCATCCGGGTATGCCGCGAGGGCGAGAAGGTCATCATCGCGGGTGAAGCGAAGGAAGCGATGAACAAGTCCCGGGAATATGTTGAGAAGAAGCTCAAGGAAGGGGCTGTTATCTACGGACTGACCACGGGCTTTGGTAAATTCGCGAACGTGGCGATTTCGGAGGAAGAGACTGCAGCGCTGCAGAAGAACCTGATCATCAGCCACACCTGCGCGATGGGCGACGCTTATCCGGTTGAATACGTCAGAGCTGCTATGCTGCTCAGATGTAACAACCTCTGCAGAGGATACTCCGGCATCCGGTTCTCCACGGTACAGACCATGGTGGACATGCTGAACGCGGGCATCCATCCGATCGTTCCGGAGAAGGGTTCCGTAGGATCCTCCGGCGACCTGGCACCGCTGTCCTGCATCGCGCTCGGACTGATCGGCCTGGGCATGGTAGAGTACAAGGGCGAGATCGTAGAAGCTAAGAAGGCCATGAAGGCAGAGGGCATCAAGCCGGTTGAGCTGGCGGCTAAGGAAGGCCTTGCCCTGAACAACGGTACACAGATGATGACGGCGGTCGGCCTGAACGTTCTGTGGGATGCATTCAAGCTCCTGAAGATCGCGGACATCGCAGTCGCTATGACAGGCGAAGCGCAGCAGGCCATTCGTAAGGCTTATGACCACAAGGTCCACGAGATCCGCGGACAGAGAGGTCAGATCACAGAGGCTGAGAACCTGAACAAGCTGCTGGACGGATCCGATAACGCGAAGCCGCTCCACGAGGTAAAGGTACAGGATCCGTATTCGCAGAGATGCGCACCGCAGATCCACGGCGCATCCAGAGATGCCATCTACTATGTGCGTGACATCGTTGCCAGAGAGATCAACGCGGTTACGGACAACCCGCTGGTCTTTGCGGATGACGATGAAGTCATCTCCGGCGGTAACTTCCACGGACAGCCGATGGCCCTGGCCTTTGACTTCCTGAAGATCGCCATCTCTGAACTGGCGAACGTATCCGAGAGAAGAATCGAACGTCTGGTCAACCCGGCCATCTCCGAGGGACTGCCGGCATTCCTGACCAAGCACGGCGGCGTCTGCTCCGGTTTCATGATCGCCCAGTACGCGGCGGCATCCATGGTTTCCGAGAACAAGATCTACGACCACCCGGCCTGCGTTGACTCCATCCCGACTTCCGCGAACCAGGAAGACCACGTCTCCATGGGTACGACGGCAGCGAGAACTGCGGCCATGGTACTGGACAACGCACAGAAGGTCATCGGCATCGAGCTTTGCGCGGCGGCACAGGCCATCTGGCTCAGAGAGGAACTGGGACAGGACGGCATCAAGAACCTGGCGCCGGCGACCAGAGCAGCCTACGAATATATCCGTAAGTACTCAGACCCGATTGAAGAGGACATCATCATGGAGCCGGAACTGGCCAAGTTCGACGAAATGGTCAAGGACGGCGGCATCATCGATGCAGTTGAGAAGGTCGTGAAACTGAAATAGGAGGAGAACACAATGTTAGATAACAAATCCATCGGCAAGGCAATGACCATCAAACTGGGAAACGAGCTTCCTGAGTATCCTAAATTCCAGGAAGGCATCAGAAGAGCTCCGGACAGAGGCTTCCGCCTGACCAAGGCGCAGACGAAGATCGCCCTGAAGAACGCGCTCAGATATGTCCCGGAAGAGCTGCATGAGACGCTGGCTCCGGAATTTATGGAGGAGCTGAAGACCTACGGCAGAGTTTATGCTTACAGATACAGACCGGAAGGCCGCATCTACGGCAGACCGATCGATGAGTATAAGGGCAACTGCCTGGCGGGCAAGGCCTTCCAGGTCATGATCGAGAACAACCTGGACTTCGAAGTCGCGCTCTATCCGTACGAGCTGGTCACCTACGGTGAGACCGGACAGGTCTGCCAGAACTGGCTGCAGTACAGACTGATCAAGAAGTACCTCGAAGTGATGACCGAGAACCAGACCCTGGTCGTCGAATCCGGACATCCGCTCGGACTGTTCCCGTCCAAGCCGGAAGCACCGCGCGTCATCATCACCAACTCCATGATGATCGGTATGTATGACAACCTGGACGACTGGGAAGTCGCAGAGCAGATGGGCGTTGCCAACTACGGACAGATGACCGCGGGCGGCTGGATGTACATCGGACCGCAGGGCATCGTACACGGCACTTTCAACACGATCCTGAATGCAGGACGTAAGGAACTGGGCGTTGCAGAAGACGGCGACCTGACAGGACACACCTTCGTATCCTCCGGTCTTGGCGGCATGAGCGGCGCGCAGCCGAAGGCAGCCAACATCGCGAACGCAGTCGGCATCTTCGCCGAGGTTGACCAGTCCAGAATCGAGACAAGACATGACCAGGGCTGGGTCGACATCGTATGTCAGGACCTGGACGAGGTCTTCAAGATCGCTGCAGAGAAGCTCGAAGCCAAGGAGTCCATCTCCATCGCATATCACGGCAACATCGTCGACCTGCTCGAGGAAGCGGTCAAGAGAGATTTCCACATCGACCTGCTTTCCGACCAGACCTCCTGCCACAACGTCTACAACGGCGGTTACTGCCCGGTCGGCATGACCTTCGAAGAGAGAACGAAGATGCTGCATGAGGACAGAGATAAGTTCTGCGAGGAAGTCGACAAGACTCTGCACAGACACTATCACGCCATCAAGGCGCTGACCGAGAAGGGCACCTACTTCTTCGACTACGGCAACTCCTTCATGAAGGCCATGTACGACGCCGGCGTCAAGGAGATCTCCAAGAACGGTTATGACGACAAGGATGGCTTCATCTGGCCGTCTTACGTAGAAGATATCATGGGACCGGTCCTCTTCGACTATGGCTATGGTCCGTTCAGATGGGTCTGCCTCTCCGGCAAGCCGGAAGACCTGCGGGCAACCGACCAGGCAGCCATGGACGTCATCGATCCGAACAGAAGAGGTCAGGACAGAGACAACTGGATCTGGATCAGAGACGCAGAGAAGAACAAGCTGGTCGTCGGAACCCAGGCACGTATCCTCTATCAGGATGCCGAGGGCAGAAGAGACATCGCGCTGGCCTTTAATAAACTGGTCAGAGAAGGCAAGATCGGCCCGGTCATGATGGGAAGAGACCACCACGACGTATCCGGAACGGACTCCCCGTTCAGAGAGACTTCCAACATCAAGGACGGCTCCAACGTCATGGCGGACATGGCGGTTCAGTGCTTCGCCGGAAACGCGGCCAGAGGCATGAGCCTTTGCGCGCTGCATAATGGCGGCGGCGTCGGCATCGGCAAGGCGATCAACGGCGGCTTTGGCCTGCTTTTGGACGGAAGCGAGAGAGTCGACAAGATCATCAACTCCGCTATGATGTGGGACGTCATGGGCGGCGTTGCGAGAAGAAACTGGGCAAGAAATGAGAACGCGGTCGAGACCTCCGTGGCCTACAATGCCAACTATGAAGGCAAGGGCCACATCACCATCCCGTACGTTGCGGCGGATGAGCTGGTCGACAAGATCGTAGACGAATACGTGAAATAGCGACGCGGGCGCATGCCCCCGAACGCTAAAGTCAAAAGGAAAGGACGGGATTTGACATGAGTAAGATCCTGATCAAGAATATCGGCTGCCTGCAGACCCCTGTGGGCAGCTACAGCCACAAAGGCAGCAAACAGGGCATCAACGAGAAGTATCTGAACGCGGCGGTTGCCATCGAGGACGGCATCATCCGTGACATCAAGGCAGACGGCAAGCTCCCGGGAGCCGAGAGCGAATTCGATGAAATCATCGACGCCGAGGGCAAGCTGGTCACGCCGGGTCTCTTTGACGGCCACACCCACCTGATTTTCGGCGGCTACCGCCAGCACGAGATCGCCATGAAGCTCGCAGGGGCCGACTACCTCGACATCCTGCGCGCGGGCGGCGGTATCCTGGACACGGTCCGCAAGACACGGGAGGCCTCCTTTGACGACCTTTATGCAAAGGCAGGCGCCTTCCTCGACGAGATGCTCGATTTCGGCATCACCGGCTGTGAAGCCAAGTCCGGCTACGGCCTGGATCAGGAAAACGAGCTCAAGATGCTCGAGGTCATCAAGGCCCTGGGCGAGAACCACGCCATGGATGTGGTTCCGACCTTCATGGGCGCGCACGCCATTCCGCCGGAATACGAAGGCAGAGGCGACGAGTACATCGATATGATGTGCGAGGAACTGATGCCTGAGGTCAGACAGAGGGGACTGGCGGAGTTTGCCGACATCTTCTGCGAGGATTCTGTATTCAACGCCGCGCAGAGCAGGAAGTACCTGGAGAAGGCGGCGGAACTCGGCTTTGCGCTGAAGATCCACGCGGATGAGATCGAAGCCATCGGCGGATCCCAGCTGGCAGGCGAGCTCGGAGCGGCTTCCGCAGAGCACCTGATCGCCATCGAAGAGGCCGGCATGGACTCCATGGCGGAGGGCGGAACCACAGCCATGCTGCTGCCGGCGACCTCCTTCTATCTGGGCAAGACCTTCGCCCCGGCGAAACGCATGATCGAGAAGGGCATTCCGGTCGCCATCGCGAGCGACTTCAACCCGGGCTCCTGCCCGTCGCTGAATCTGCAGTTTGCGATCAACCTGGGCTGCCTGAAATACCGCATGACCCCGGAAGAGGTTCTGACCGCGGTCACCATCAACCCGGCCTGCGCCTGCGGCAGGGGAGACCTGCTCGGCACCCTGGAGGTCGGCAAGCAGGCGGACCTGGTCATCTGGAACGCGCCGGATTTCGAAATGGTCTGCTACCGCTTCGGATCCAATCTGGCCCAGCATGTCATGAAGAAGGGCGTTATGGTAAAATAAAAAGACACTAAAGGAGCTATCTACATGAAATTAATCGAACTGAAATTAAACGAATATCTGGACATCCTGCTGTCGGATGCGCCCGCTCCGGGCGGCGGCTCGGTCAGCGCCCTCGCCGGCGCCCAGGGAGCTGCCCTGATGGCCATGGTCTGCGACCTGACAACGTCCAAGGAGAAATACGCTGAGGAGCACGAACTCTGCGGACAGATCCGGGAAAAGGCCGGCGCCCTCTACGAGGGCTTTGCCAAGGCGGTCGACGACGATACAGCAGCATTCAACCTGGTATCCGCGGCCTTCAAGATGCCAAAGGGCACCGATGAAGAGAAGGCGGCCAGGAAGAAGGCGATCGCGGACGGCACGCTGGAGGCGACCAAGGTTCCCTATCACGTCATGGAGATGGCGTGCGAGGGTCTGGCTCTGGCGGAGCGCCTGCACGGACACTATAACAGGAACTGCGACAGCGACTTCGGCGTCGGCGTCCTGAACCTGATGACCTGCATGCGCGGCGCATGGCTCAATGTCAAGATCAATCTGCCGGGTGTCAAGGATGAGGCGCTGGCTGCAGAATATGAAGCGTCCGGCCGGAAGATGCTGGCGGACGGCGAAGTTATCGCTGATAAGATTTACAAAGATATCGAGGAGGCACTCTAATGGCAAAGATTATTGAAAGCGTACCCAATATCAGTGAAGGCAGAAACAAGGAAGTCATCGAAGCGTGCGTGGATCAGATCAGAACCACCCCGGGATGCACCCTGCTGAACTATTCCTCTGACGAGGACCACAACAGAACGGTTATCACCTACATGGGAAGCCTTGAGGGCTGCGAGGAAGCGAGCGTGAAACTGGCCAAGAAGGCAGTCGAACTGATCGACCTGACCAAGCACGAAGGCGCGCACCCGAGAATGGGCTGCGTTGACGTTATGCCGTTCATTCCGATCAAGGAAGCAACAGCTGAAGAATGCGACGAACTGGCGCATCGCGTCGGTAAGCGGATCGCAGAAGAGGCGGACCTGCCGGTCTTCCTGTATGAGAAGTCCGCATCTGCGCCGCACAGACAGAACCTGGCCAAGATCCGTAAGGGCCAGTTCGAAGGTATGGCTGAGAAGGTCAAGGATCCGGACTGGATCCCGGATTTCGGCGGCCAGAGAATTCACCCGACCGGCGGCTGCGTCGCAGTTGGCGCGCGTCCTCCGCTCATCGCCTTCAACATCAACCTGGGCACCTCTGATCTCGAGATCGCGACCAAGATCGGCAAGATCATCAGAGAGTCCAGCGGCGGACTGAAGTGCGTCAAGGCCATGGGCGTTATGCTGGAAGACCGCAACATCGCGCAGGTTTCCATCAACATGACCGACTTTACCGTGACCCCGCTGTACAGAGTCAAAGAGCTGGTCAAGGCCGAAGCCGCCAGATACGGCGTGCCGGTCATCGGAACCGAGATCATCGGACTGGCTCCGATGCAGGCCTTCTTCGACACCGCAGAGTACTATCTGCAGATCGAAGACTTCCAGCCGGATGTACAGGTCATCGAGAATCACCTGCTGTAATTACATCATCTAGAGAACATGCCGCTGCTGCCTGCTCCCCTGCCTTTGGGCGGGGAGAGGCGCTGGCGGCTTTTCCACATGGGGGTGGGAGACTAACTGAGCTGAATAGGCAGTAAGGAAGGAGGCTCAGGATGAAGAAGGATGAAATGACCGGGACCAGATCTCTGGCAGAAGAAGTAACACAGGTCCTGAGGAACAGGATTCTGCGCGGTGAGTACCAGATGGGAGAGAAACTGACGGAGAGCAAGATCGCGGCTGACCTGAAGGTCAGCAGAACGCCGATCCGGGACGCCTTTCGTCAGCTGGAAGAGGAGCAACTCATCGAATACATTCCCAACAAGGGCTGCTTCGCCAAGGGCTTCAGTAAAGAGGACATGGCAGATATTTATGCTGTCCGAAGGGCTGTCGAGGAGTTGGCGATCCGGCAGGTAATCGAAAACGCCGACGCAGCATCGGTGCGGTCGCTGGAGCAGCAGCTCGCCCGCATGCGGGTCTATACGAACGAGAACTCCTATGAAGAACTCCTGCAGGCCAACGAGGAATTCCACAACATGATCTACGGGATGACCGGCAGTCGGTTCATCGTCCAGATCATGCGGACCTATCAGGACTACGTGCATCTGGCGCGGGAAGAGACCCTCAAGAAAGAAGAGGATCTGCCCCAGATTTTCCGGGAGCACGAGGCCATCTACCAGGCCATCGCGGCCCGGGATGTGCAGGCCGCGGTGAAGGCGGCCGGAGACCACATGGAGGCCTCATCCAGGCGGGCAATGAAGCGGTGGGTATAATAGCAGAAAGTTGCTGCCAGATGCCGAGACTTGCCTATACTATATGTTGTATTCCTTAGCGAAAACGTATTCGCAACAGTCAAAAAAAGCGTAAAAACGGCAAGAAAAGTGCTTTGCTTGCCGTTTTTTGTTGTTTCAGAGGCCCTCTTAAAGTATAATTATTTACACAAATAAGTTGGTTATGGACAAGGGTCTTATGTGATATACAGGTATAAAATGGACAAGCGAAAACGAATTTGGAAGTTCATACAGCAGCGGCGGACAGTGCTCATGGCACTGTCGATTGTTGTTGTTTTTGTAACGGCCTATGCCCTGATTATGCCGGCGGTAACGCTGGACACTCAGGAAGCGCAAAAGCAGGGCGGCATCGACGTGACGGAATCGGTGGAGCCGGTAGAGTCAGCGGAGCCGGCGGAGATGGATGCGCAGGAGACTGGCACGGATGAGGCGACCGGGGGAGAAGACGCTGCCCGGGAGCAGGACATCGAAGCAGAGGACGCCGTGCAATCGGGCGAACTCAGTTTTGAAGGCAAAGGCTATGGCGTCACCGCTTCCTTCGATGAAAAGGCAGGCCTGCCTTTGGATGCGGAGCTGACAGCCAGCGAAATCAAGAAAGATGACGAAGACTATCAGGCCTGGTACGATGAGACGCTGAAGGCCCTGCAGGAGGAGCAGGACGGCGAGCAGATCGGGGAGCTGAAGCTTGCGAAGTTCTACGACATCTCCTTCCTTTCACAGGACGGCGAGGTCGAACCTAAGGCTCCGGTCGATGTGACCATTTCCTACGACAAGGCGCTGGCGATCAGCGATGCGGACAGCCTCCGGATCGTTCATTTTGCTGCGGACAGGAAGGGCAAGCTGAAGCCGGAAGTCCTGGATGAGAAGGTCGTGGACGCGACCGTAAAGAAGGGAAAACTGACAGAAGCGGGGTTTAAGGCGGAGAGCTTTTCAGTGTATGGGGTGGTTACAACGGAACCGGAAGCTGTCCCGGCTGATGGTCTGGACGGAAAGACGGCTAAGATCAGCAAAAATGGTCAGTATATCCTTAATCGGACGACCGGATCGAACCCTACGCTGATTGCGAAGGGAAACGAATCGCAGGCGGCGAACTGGACGTTCGTTGCGGCAGGAGATCTGAAATACTATATCACTGATGGCAGAGGACAGTATATCAATATTACCAGGCACGATGACAATAGCGCGAACATTACGATCACCAGAACTCCCCAGCCGATGAAGGTAATTCGGTATAAGGACGGTACTTATTCGATCAACGCGGATTCCGAACGCAGGACCTACTATATCAACTGGTGGGACAACGGGAATGGAGCCGGATTCGGGGGCTGGGCCTACTATGACGGCGGCGCAACCCTGACGTTCACATTTACAGGAGATACGCCGCCTGCAGAAACCGAGGGCAAGTATGTAGTCGTGGTACATCACGGTGAGGAGTATTATGCCGTTCAGAATGACGGCTCTTTGGTTCCCGTAGTGTATGACGCCGCGAATAACAGAGTTACGATGGATCTGCCGCTCGTTTGGGACTATGTATCAGTTCCCGGTAAGGCTGGGTTCAGCGACCTGCGGATTGCTGCCGAAGCTGCGAAATTTGACGGCAACCAGCTGCCGACGAAATATGCATACCGTTATATCGATCCGAACAAGGACAGTGGAATCAGCGAAGAGGCGATACGGTCACAGACGGATGTCGATGACCTGAGCGGATCGTGCGCGCTGCAGTATGATCAAAACCTGCACGTCATTCACGGAGAGGGCGAAGGGACCTATCTGGGAGTGAAAGAAACAAACGGCAAACTGAAGATCACAGGGAAGAACGATCAGAGCGAGGCGGCAGAGATTCTTTTCGCGACGATTGGATCCGTCCCGGAGCCATATGGGACAGGCAACACGGTCAATCATATTGACATTTCCGTTCAGGGGACCGTAGATATCAACATCCCGCTGGCATACGGAACCTACTATTACTATGATGACGACCATCAGATTCAGACGTTGACGGTCAGCGCAGATCATCCCGTAATATCCAAGGCCTATCAGGTTCCTGTTGCAATCAAGAAAGAGGACATGATGAAGGCGGACATCACCGCCTATAAGAAGGACGAGAACGGAAACGAAACCGAACTGGACAACATGTTCTATGTCACCGGGTATTCGGCAAACGGAGCTGAAGGCGTGGGGCAGGACGAGGCAGATCAGGTCAGAATCGAAGGGTCCTTCAAGGTTTCCTACACGGATGTTCCGGGAGTAAATGGGAATGAAACGAGCCGGCAGGCGAGAATGTCTACGCCTGTATACTACACGGTTTCCGCACCGAAGGAAGTTGACGTGCCGCTGAAGTACTCCTATACGGACGAACAGGATCGGCAGCATTCTTATCCGCTGTATGCCTACAATCCGGAGGAAACAGGGGAAGACCCGCTGACAACAAAGACGACGGTCACCCTGTCAGCCAGTTTTAATTACTGGGATTTCGAGAACAATGAGTGCCCGGCAGCGGTGAATAGTCTGGGCGGCAACTGGAGAGCAGGAGATATCCCTGATGGACTCGATTCTGATAAATACCATTCCGGAAGCGGAATGGACTTTAAGCTTGGCGGAAGCAGCACAGCGCAGGCAAAGGTCTATGCAGTCGAGATCACGAAGATCGTCGTCGATGAGAACGGAAACAGGATCAAGTCGGACAATGCCGGAACGAACACCTTCCACCTTTACAGGAAGGGACCGGGTGCTGGCGGAAGCGACCCCACCATGGCGCAGCTTGCCGATGAAGTGAAGGATCTTGCTGTGGGAGCAGCACCGGAGGACCCGGTAAACTATAATAACTATGACTCTCAGCACGATAAGGAAGTCGCTGTCGGAGAAGACGGTCTCGGTATGGTTTACGACTACGACGTATCTCCGGGCCTCTACTATATTAAAGAGGATCCTTCCAGCATTCAGGATCATATTACAGATACCTCCGGACAGACCTGGGATTACAAGGAGTCCTATTTCCTGACCGAATACGCCTGGAGAAATCACGAGAATGACAACAAGATGCATGTCAGTGGGACGTCCAACCAGGCGAGCGATGCGTACAGCAGCATTCCGGAGATCCTGGGAGATCACCCGGGATACAGCGATGGGAGGACTTATACCAACGACTTCCTGGAGTTCTATGTCTACAATGTCTACGAATCGCCGAAGGTCGATGTGCCGGTCAATAAGACCTGGCCAGATTTTGATGGGGAAGATAGCGAGGATTATGACTGGGAGGCATCTTTCAAACTCCAGTGGGCGCCGCTTTATCCCGATGAGTCGACACCGAATGAGGCATTTCAGGATGTCAGGCCGGAGCAGACCATTACGATCACAAAGGATCAGATGAAGGATGAGGAGGCTCAGGAGGCATCTCTGGAAGACCGGACCTTCAAAGACCTGCCGAAGTACGGAACGGACCGAAACGGAAACACCTTCCGGTATCAGTATTCTCTGGAGGAGACATCCTATCGCGTATACAACAAAACAACCGGTGTCGTTCTCTATACATGGGATGAGGAGAATGGCTACAATACGGAAGATGAAGATACCCACTACCATCCCTTCTACCCGCATGACGCCGGTGAGGAGAGCGATGAGGATGAGGACTACCATATTGATGTTCGCAATGCGAAGAGAAACATCAGCGAGAAGGAATACATCGATGTTTCCCTGAGCAAGCAATGGGATTCATCGTTCGAAAACCTGGATGAAAATCGCTGGGCAGAATTTGAATTGAAGCGGTTCGTCCATACCGAATATCGTGATATCAGCCACATGACGGATTCCGACAGAGGAGCAGATCCGATCACGGTCACGGTCAAGGATGGCAGCGGGAACATAGTTGATTCGCTTGAGGTCCTGCCGAATGTAGGGCTATATCTTGGTGGAAACTTCAAACCGCACGATGAGGCGAAGTCCGTCACCTTTACTTCAGACAGTCCGGTCACACTGCCGAGCGGAAGCCACGTCTCTTCGATTACCGCAACTGCAGAAGGCAGCAACCAGAGTAACGCGCTGGTTCGCTCCGGTGAGTTTTTCGTGACGCACGATACGACCTTCACGATTACATCCGGAGCGGAAAACCTGATCAGCGGAGGTAAGATCGCGCGGATTCTCGATACCGCTGCCGGCACCAATCCGCGGCCGGACAGGTCGTTCAGCAGGACGATTCGCCTTGAGAGCAGCAATAACTGGCACGCTGATCTGAGCGATCTCATCCGCAGCGTGACAAGCGCGGGAGATGATGACGGCAACGAAAACGTCACTTATTATGAATACTATTTTGTAGAGAAAGACGGCAGCCCGAAGGGGTATGCAAGGTATTTCCGCGCGAACACCGAAGGGCAGCCGACGGAGATCCTGTCCGGCGATATGGATCATCAGATTGAAGAAGATGACTCCATCGTTGCAGTGAATGAAAAGCCGAATAAGCTGATCGTCAAGAAGCTCTGGCGAGGGGTGCCGGACAACACAGGATTCCCCGGAGTGAAATTCACGTTGTATCAGGCCTGGGAAGACGAAAATGAAGGCTGGGTGTATGAAAACGAGACAACGCATACCAGATATGAGCACATCGAGTTAAAGGGCAATTCACTTGAATGGGTCTGCCCGGAAGTGCTGCCGGTGACAAAGCGTGATGGAGATCGCTCGAGAAGAGTGAAATACTATGTCATGGAGGATGAAAGAGCAGGCTCGGCATCCGACGGCGGAATCACAACATCCTGGGAATTCTATTATTATCGTACCTCGAAGGGACAGCAAACAAATGCCGGATCCCAGGGATACTTTGCAGCCCTGAAAGGAGAAGACCTGGCGAACGAAGGCGGCACGATAACCATCTGTAATCGAATGGGACAGTATACGGATCTTGACATCAAGAAACAGTTCTTTACCCTTCTCCCGGCAGGCGCATGGGACAATACGACCAGCAGTATCACACGGGAGGCCGTTTTGGGATTCAAGGTCATTCGTGCCATAAAAACATCAGATGGAAAATATCTTGATGAAAGCGGCAAGGTATCAGAAACGCCGGTGTGGATGGACTACAGCGATGAAATGCTCTGTGGTTATGATGCCAATGGGGACCCGGTGGTCAGCAATGGCCCAGACAACCTGTTCTATCTGAAGTACTTTGGTCTATGGCATTTCGAAATCATGAACAACTGGGGTGATCAGACAGATGTAGATGCCGCGGATAGTGGAAGCGGTCTTCCAACCTATGGCTTCTTTATCAAGAACGGACGGGACATACCGGTAGAGTATGACTATTCTTTCCGTGAAGTAAATGTATATAAAGATCTCGACAGAACACCATATCCTGATTGGGATTGGTTCAGTTCTATTACCCCTGTCCTTGGATACGGCCCTAAGGGATCTTTTAAGGCTTTCCCGTCGCTGTTTGAAGGTCAGGACCCAGACCATGTTGTCAACTTCCAGGCATCCGATCTCATCATTGACAAAGAATGGGTCGGAGATCCAACAGCGACAGAAGTCTACATCAAGGTGTGGCGCACATCGGGAGATGGAGAACCAGAGGACTTCACCAAGATTATCGCTGAGGATGTCCGAAATAACAACAACTGGCAAATGTATATGACGGATCCTTCCCAGGTCGATCTGCAGCGCAACTGTCTCATTTTGAAGCCAGACAGCGATGGCAGATGGGAGGACCGACTCAAAGTCAATAGAGCGCTGCTTGGCTCTTTGGCACAGACGGGTGAATATCACTATTACATTCAGGAAATCGGTTACAAGACGGAGAGCGGCGAATACCGAACAAATGTCAACAGCAAGTACAAACCGAAGTATGATAAGTGGGTAGATGGAAGATGGACCGGAGCTCCTGTCGGCATGAACAGTTATGCCGGCAACAATATCAAGATCGGGGCCAAGGGTGAAAACCGGCTCAAGGTCATCAATCAGTCAGTTCCATCGACCAGTTACACGGTAACCAAGGCCTTCCACGGCCCGCAGAGTTCCACCGGCGGTCAGAGCACCGTCACGGGCAAATACCCGACCGATGGATCCGGACATGTCGTCGTTGAGCTGCAGCAGCGCTACCGGTACGAGAAAACAGAAGGCGGCGTTGACTACGTATCCGCGGATAATGAGAACTGGGTGCGCGCAGATTCCGACGAAGCGAAGAATACCTGGACTGTCGATTGGCAGGGTGCCGAATCCGCAGACCCGACCAGCGTGGTCCTGCCTTTGAAAAAGCCGGCCGGATCCACTCTGACCGACGAGGCATGGTACGGTAGCTCGGCCGCATGGACTTACACCTGGGAAGGACTGGACCTGGAGAAGGTCATCGCTGAGGACGCGAACCAACAGAACACCAGGAAAGCCCGGCTCTATTACCGCGCAGTCGAGGTCAGCACACCGGGCTGGTTCAACAGTGTGATTGCGGCAGAAGAGCAGGACGGCCACAAGGCCATCGACGATGATGACCAGACCGCCGCCCAGCGGCTTGCTGAGAAGAATACGGTCACGAACGAGCGGAATGATTGTGATCTGGAGCTGAACAAAGAATGGACCGGCCTTGGGCAGGGCGAGACCTGGCCGGACGGATACACCATTGATTACCAGCTGATTCAGCACTTCCACCTGGCTCTGGCGGACATGAGTCATCAGGAGACCGGAGAGGATGGCCGGAACCACATCACGCCGGTCTATACTACGAGCAAGACCTTTAAGTCAGTAGACATGACGACACAGAACGCGGGGGCTGCGACGGCTGATTCCGTCCACCCGCAGGTAATCGGAAGAAATATCGGCAAGCCTGCGGAGGGAAGCGTGATCGCGGACATCACCGGCCTTCCGATCTACGGATTCCTGACGGCAACCGCTGAGGATGTCGCTGAGGCTGCAAAGGCAGGCGTGACCCTGAAGGAAGGCGTCGTCTACCCGGTCGTGTACACCTACAGTGCGAAGGAAACCGCTGTAAAGAAGAATGGCACGGACGTTGACTTCAGGCCGCAGACGGTGAAGGCTGAACAGGTTGAAGGGGACACCACAGGAAAAGAATATACAGCAACGCTGACGAACGAACTGACCAGTGTTACGATTGAAAAAGAGTGGAACGGTCTGACTCCTGGAGCGAGCGAATCGGCAACGATCAAGCTGTTGCGGTTTGAAAAAGAGCCGGAGGCGACGACGTTTATGTATACCGTTACTGTCACCGGATCCGCAGAAGCGCTGGCCAGCGACGGGACCGTGACGGCAGCGATATATAATTCGACCGGTGAGGAGGCAGGACGGTATGAACTGAAGAAAAACGACTGGTCGCATGACTTTGAACTTCCTGTTGGAGAGACTTATCACGCGGTGTTCCTGGGAGATGGAGAGGTGCTTGAAACGGCGGTGACGCCGGATCGCATGGACGGAATCTCCAACGAGGGGAGTGTTGAGGTACAGGCTGCGGTTAAACCGCAGGAGATACCGACGGGAAGTGTCAAACTGGTAGTGAGTGGCAGCCCGAATAATCTTTGGGTGGCTGATCTGCATCAGTACGAAGATGCCAACGGAGAGCCCGTCCAAGGGTATCAGGCAGCATGGAGCAAAGGATGGTTTGGAGCTGATACCGGCGAAACAGAACCGATTACAGGCCTGGAGGCGGGAAAGATCTACGGATTTTATGTAGGAGATGACCCCTCCACAGTCAGCGGCGCAGAAATAATGCAGAAGGGCAACGCATTTGTGTACTTCACGGCGACAAGCGACTTAACGACCATCGAACTGAATTATGCCGGAGGTGGAGCGGAGGGATATGCAACATTCAACGGGACAAACCTTCCGGCTGAGCAGATTGCAGGGCAGTGGGGCAGTTTCTGGGACAATAGAAACAGGCTGACGATTGGACAGGAGTATGAGTACTGGATCCAGGTGCAGAATATTGGCACATTCAGCACACATATGGAGGAAGTGACCGGGGCAACTTACCGAATCGGAGCAACAAACGATTACACTTCCGGCGGACAGATTCAAATGTTTATTACACCGACGGATTCGGTAGTCAATATCAATCTGTCATTCCCGTCCAGAGCACAGGCTTCTTCTCGCGCCTTAAAGGCCGCTCCGAAATCAGCTAAGGCAGCGCCGCTGCGCGCTCCGGCATCCATTACCTGGACGAACAATACAGAGGGGCTCCCGGCTGGCGCTAACCCGGAGACTGATTACCGGGTCGATACAGTGACCTTCCCGGGCAGCAACAACACCTGGTCAAAGACCTGGAATGAACTGCCGAAGTATTCTTCGAACGGCAAGGAATACGTCTACTATGCATATGAAACAGACTGGAATGGAGCGGCAGGAGCCACAGCCCTTGAAACGACCTACAGCATCGGGGAAGACGGAACACTCGTTGTAACCAACACCCCGACCCTTCCGGATCTGGGCAACCTGAAAGTGACCAAGGAAGTGTTCTATGGCGACGCGCTCAACACCCAGGCGACCGGCATGAACTTTACAGTCGGGATTTTCACAGATCAAGAGGGAACTCAAAGGGCGAAGGATGCTGACAACAGGGATATCGAAGATCAGGTGATTACCGTGAACGAGGGAACGGGTGAAGCGATCTTCACAGGCCTTGCCGCGCGAACATACTATGTCTATGAAATCGATGCAAATGGCAATCCGGTGACGGGGACCGGTGCGGCAGCAACGATCACGGCGGATGGCAAAGAATACACCGTCACCTACTTCGGAAATCCTGCTACTGTGACCAATGGGCAGACTGCAGAAATGAGCATCCGCAACACCAAGGCCCCGTTCGACCTGAACCTCGTTAAGATTGAAAAGGACAAACTGGCGGTGGCGCTGAACGGAGCTGAGTTTACCCTGAATAAACTCGTTGAAAGCGGCACGGGCGAAAGTCGCACCATCAGCTACGATCCGGCGTTTGCCGAAAGAACCGCTGTGACGGCGACCGTATCCGGGAACGCCGGCAGGGCAAGCTTCAATGATCTGCCGCTGGGCTATTACGAAATTAATGAGACAAAGGCCCCGGCAGGATATATCCTGAATGGCGACACTATCTTCTGGATCAAGGTAACATCTACCGGAATTCAGCGGGTGGTCAGGGATGATGGCAAGCCGATGGACGAGTGGGAAACGGCAGGGACTGTTGCGGACGATCCGGTGACATTCACCGCGTCAAACGAGACTTTCACCGCCACGATCGCCAACACCCCGGGCGTCGAGCTCCCGTCTTCCGGCGGTCCCGGCACCACCTGGATCTACCTGATTGGTGTGATCCTCCTGCTCGGCTGCGGCAGTGCGCTGGTCGCACGGCGGCGCGCAAAGGCAGGGCGGTAAAGCAATGAACATAACTGGTTAGAGCAATTTAACGGGCAACTTCTTCGGAGGTTGCTCTTTTTATGTGGAAAATGCACGCTATTGCCTTTTTCACCCGATTCGGTTGCTCGCAACACAAAGGGTGACGTATAATGAACTCTGCCGAATTTAGTGATGGACAAGAAACATACAGCATATTTATGAAGAGGACATAAACAGTTTTAGAATCCTTACGTCAGCGGCGGATGGTGCGTATAGCATTGTCTGCCGCAATCATTTTTGTGATAACATATTTGCTGATCATGCAGCGGAACGCGATACCGACGGTCCGAGCTTAAACCAGTCAAAGAAAGCGTGAATAATTGGACAAAATTGCTGTTTTCAACGGTTTCAGTTGCTTATGACAGCCGGGGTGTCATATAATAACGACGGCCAAATTAGTATTAGACGAGAGACGTATAGCATACATGAAGAGGACAGAAAGAGTATTTTATTTTTTACAGCAGCGGCGGACGGCGTTAATGGCGCTGTCGGCTGTTGTCGTTTTTGTGATAACGTACTTGCTGATTCTGCCGGCGATGACGCTGGACGAGCAGGAGGCGGTGCGTCAGGGCGGCATCGACATCCCAGCGGAGGAGCAGGTCGTAGACGCAGAGCCGGCAGATGCAGCTGAGCAGACCAAGCCGGCGGACGCTGGCGAGCCTGCAGACACCAATGCTCCTGCAAAGGCAGGGCAGCTTTCCGCAGGCGGCAAGGGGTATTCCGTATCTGCGGAGTATGAAGCCGGGGCGGACCTGCCTTTGGGCACGGAACTGAGCGCGAAGGAGATCACCAGAGACGACGAGGAGTATCAGGCCTGGTGCGATGAGGCGCTGAAGGCCCTGCAGGAGACGAAGGGCGGCGAGCAGATCGCCGAACTGAAATTTGCACGGTTCTATGACATTTCACTGGTGGCGGATGGCGGCGAAGTCCAGCCCGCAGCGCCGGTGGATGTGACCATTTCCTACGATAAACCAATGAAAGCAGCCGATGCGGATCACGTCCGGATCGTGCATTTTGGCGTGGACAAGAAGGGCAATCCGAAGGCGGAGGTTCTTTCGGCGAAGGACGTCGACGCGCAGATCAACAGCAAAGGCAGGATGACGGAGACTTCGTTCACGGCGGAGAGTTTCAGCGTGTACGCCGTGGTGTATACGGTGGAGGCGCACATGGCCACCTCGTTCATCAGCGACAGCGGGGAACTGTACGAAGTCACTGTGACCTACGATGAAGCGGCGAACATCCCGGAAGGCTCCAGCCTGAAAGTAACCGAGTTTGCCGAAGACTCAAAAGAGTACGAATATGCATTAAAGACCGTTTTGGCAGATAAGGAAGCCAAGGGAGAAGCCGTTGACTTTTCCAAACTGGCGGCGCTCGACATTTCCATCCTGAACCCGGAAGGCAAGGAGATCGAGCCGGCGGCGCCTGTGCAGGTGGACATGACGATTAAGGGCCTGCCCGGCGTAAAGGATCTGGATGAGGTGGCGGACACCCTGGCGATCCAGCACCACGTGGAGGCAAAGGACGGCGTGGTTGTGGAGACCGTCTTTGACGGAAGCGCAGATGCTTCGTTTGAGCTCGAAACGAACGAAAAAGTAGCGGCGGAGGGTAAGGCTGTCGATCCGAACTCCGTGCGCGAGGAAGATTTCACGGGGACGAGCGTGAAGGACGCTGACGGACTCGATGTTGAGTTTAAGGCGGAGGCATTCTCAACGTTTACGATTTCCTGGTATGGTGCTTACGGGAATGGAACCAGGATCCACTATGTTGATGAATCGGGGCAGGAGTTGACCGTAAAAAACACGACTCTGCCGACAACGATCGGAGAATATTCTACAAGCCCAGCATATCTGATTTACGATATTGAAGGCTATGAGTATAGTTATACTTACTTAAATAATCCAAATACAAGGATTTTCCCTCAACTATTCCAAAACGCTGGATGGGATTGGAATTGGAATTACCACTTTGGATGGGCTTATTACAACTCATCTGGTCAAGGGAGCTTTCTCAATGAGAACCAGGACATCTACGTTGTCTACAAGAAGAAAAATAATATTGTCCCAGGCGGCACTCCGACCGTAAAGCAGTCCGGCGATGTTGATCCGCCCGTCGCGCCCAGAATCAACAAGGAATCCACGCCCAACGGGGACGATACGAATACACTTGCCCTCAGCCTGATCAGCGATACGGCGAAGCTGGAAGTTGAGAAGCTGGCGGATGTCATCGTTGTTTTCGACGTATCGGGAAGTATGACGGACGACATGGGAGGAAAAACACGGCTTAGGGCTGCACAGGACGCTGTCAACGATCTGGCAGAGCAGCTTTCCAAGAAGAAAAACTCCAACGGAGATCCTTTGGTTCGGATGTCGCTGATCAAGTTCTCTACTAAGGGAGAGCCTGTGATCGGGATGACGGAACTGACGGATACCGGAAGAAACAGCGGCCTATCTCAGATAAAGGATGCCGTAAACGGACTGTCTGCTGGTGGAGGCACCAACTGGGACCATGCGCTGCAGCTTGCAAACGAAGAGAATGATCTGGATTCAGGCCGTGCCACTTTTGTCATCTTTGTGACGGACGGAGACCCCACATTCCGTAATACCCGAATGAATGTGACAGATTTTGATCTCCAGGGAGAGACGAATAATCAGTCGGGGAACTTCAACCCGTACTATTTGGCAGGTACTGTCTACGGCCCCGGAGATAACGACAAAACCGGCAAGTGCTACGACGCAGCGGTCGATCAGGGCAAGGCAATCGTTTCGGCTGGAAAGAATATTTACACCATCGGCATTTCAAACGATGTAACAAAAGTACAAACTTTCAATTCGGCCATTAGCGGTAACGGCGCCTATCTGGCCGCCGATTCGGATGCGCTGCACCAGGCCTTTTCGGACATTGAGGCCTCCATCGCCGGAGCATCCGGCTGGGGTAACATCCACATGACGGATGGCATCACAAATCTGTCAAACACCGTGCAGAAAACTGGACTGACGAATGTCGGCGGCGATTTCAGCTATTGGATCGCGCCGGCTCCGGAAAACTGGGCCAGCATGAGCGCGGCTCAGAAGAACGCCTATGAACCGGACGCATCTGATTTTGTAGAATGGGACCCGGAAGCGGCGGGTGCAGCAAAGGCAGTCTATAATAAGGAAACAGGCGCGGTCGAGTGGAACATGGGCAGAACGTTCATGCCGGAGGCCGGCGTGACCTATCAGGTGCGATTCAAAGTCTGGCCGTCGCAGGAGGCATACGACTACATCGCCAAGCTGAATAACGGGACGATCGCCTATGATACATTGCCGGCCGATGTCAAGGCACAGATTATCAAAAGCGGTAACACATATACCTTAAAGACCAATGAGCCGAATGCGAATACAACATATCAGGCGGCAACAAAAACGGGCAATACGGTGACCGTTTCCGGAGAGACTAAGACGCTGATGTTCCCGAGCGTAGAAGACCTGAACCTTTCCGTTGACAGATTGAAGGTTAAAAAAGAGTGGATCAACTCTCTGGACCCGGATGCACGCTGGAAATCCGACGTGACCCTGCTTCTGACGGATGGCGCAGATAATTTGTATAAATCGATTGCCCTGAATGAAGGTAACAATTATACCGCAGAGGACAACTTTATCTCCTGCGGACTGGCAAAGATCGAAGAAGGCGAGCTGGTGATTTATGAGCAGGGGCATGACTTCAAGCTGACAGAGCCCGAAGAGTATGCCTATTACTGGGATCTGGATTCCCAGGTCTACAGGCCGATGGTCATCAACGCCCAGCTGACCATGCTGGTGAAGACGGATGCGCCGTCCGGCATGGGAAACCACACCTACTACGAGTATCAGGGTGAGAAGTACTATAAGATCGGGAACGGAGTGTACAAGGCGGTTTCCACGGGAGACTCTGCTGCGACAATCACTGCGACAAACATTCGACGCAGCAATCTGAACCTGACGAAGAAGGTCGTGGATGAGAAGGGCAATACGGTGGTCTCCACCGATCCGTTTACGTTTACTATCACGATCAATGATCCGAAGGATGATGATGTCTGGTTCTCTGTTCAGAGGGACGCGAGTGATGTCAGTACGATCGTGAAAGACCTTTCGACCAATGCGACTGCAGAAATGCGGAATGGTCAGAAGACCGGATACTACCATGCACCCAGCGGAAGTTCGATTACGGTCGACCTCGAGCCGGGGTGGAATCTGCGTTTCACGAACCTTCCGAACGGAACAACGTATACGATCACGGAAGCCGATAAAGAGAACTACACCTTCGTGAGTGCGGCCATCGACATTGGTGGTACATTCTCGGTGGAAAGCGGCACGACGACCGGAAACGGGACGATCAATGAGTCCAATAAACAGTATACGGTCACCTACACAAACCGAGCGAAAACCCAGCACGTGAACATCCTGAAAACCGGTCAGGACGGCACAACAGCGCTGCCCGGCGCGGTATTCTCCCTCTATACAGAGCGTGGCTATAACGCTAATCCGAAGACCGCTTCCAGAACAGGCCTGACCTCGGATGCGAATGGCAAAATCGATCTGGGCATCCTGGCCTGCGGGAAGTACTATCTGGTGGAAACAGCCGCTCCGGCGGGGTATATCCTGCTCTCAGAGCCGGTCGAGATTACGGTTTCTGCTTCCGGAGTCACTTACAGCCAGAAGGACAACAGCCGGTCAATGGACAGCACGGGCATAAGCCACAACGAGGGAACGGACACATATACATTGACCGTCACCAATAACGCAGGCGTCGAATTGCCGTCTGCCGGCGGTCTCGGCACCACCTGGATCTACCTGCTCGGCGTGTCATTGCTGCTCGGCTGCAGCATCGCGCTGATCGCAAGGCAGCGGGCGCAGAATTCCGCTGAATAATGACGGCAAAATCAGTAAAGCTCCCACTGTGAAGCAACAGTTGGGAGTTTTTTAATGGGAAAATGAAGAGCGCTCAATAATACGTATGAAAGGAGCTCAAGGGACCTAGAAAATGTTGACTCGAAGTACATTTTCACGCAGGGGCGACCGCTCGGTCCTCGTCGCAGGCAATCTGCAAAAGAGGGCGAAGCTCCAAATTTGCGCCTGCCTGCTTTTTATTACTCTGGTGCGGTATTTCATTGAATGAAATTTCCTGCCGTCAGAGGTAAAAATGGAGGCTCGTTGCTTGGTTTGTGGATGTTTTCCCGGAACCCTTGTGGATGCATCCCCAAGAAAAAGGGCTTATCATCCAGACGATTTCGGAGTGGGCCTTGGAATCGTGTGGATGATTCTCTGAAACATATGTGGATGCATCCACACGCATTATGAGAAAGCATCCACAACGGTAATAAGAAGGCAGGAATGCGGGGTCAGGATATGCGGTTTCAGGGGGTAAAATACATGTTGCTTCATTAAAAGGCTGGTTGCAGATGCCCACGGACGAGGAATGAGCGAGGGCATTGCCCTATCAGTTGTTGCATAGAAAGAGGTGTGCCACATTAATTAATGCGACAGTCCTCTTTTCTGTCTTTCGGAGCCGTCTGCCCAAAACCAGTCAACGAAAGTGTGAATAACTCGACTTAATTGCTTTTTGAGACGATTTTTGTTGCCTGCCGCCGAGCGGCAACATATAATAGCGTCAACAGAATTGTGTAATAGAAGCAAAAAGCGAGACTTTATTATGAAAAAGATCGAGAAGACAATAGAAAACATGGACCGGCGGCGGACGATGCTTCTGGCACTTTCAGCAGCGATCGTACTGATGATCACCTATCTGCTGATCATGCCGGCGATGGCGCTGGATGAGCAGGAAGCGGCGAGCCAGGGCGGCATCGATGTTCCCGCACAGGAGCAGGCCGGCGAGACGGAGCCGGGCAATACGGAGGAGCCGTCCGAAGAGGCAGATCCGGGTGAAGCGGCTGAGCAGACCGAACCGGCGGACACTGACGCTCCTGAGGAGGCAGAACAGATCGAGAGTGACAGCGAGGGTGAATCCGCATCCGCGGAGACTGAAGAAGAGGCGAACCTGCCTTTGGAAGAGGAAGAGACTGAGGCGGACGTACAGACCGGGACATCGGTCATCGAAGCCAAAGACGACACCTGGGAAATCGCTGTGACTTACGGACCGGAAGCCGGGATTCCAGAAGGAACGGAGCTGAAGGTTGTCGAGTATTCCAAGGAGGATCCTCTGTTTAAGGAATGCTACTCTGAGCGCAAAGCATGGGCGGCAGACTTCTCCGGCAGCAGTGAAAACAGCAGCCTGAAATTTGAACCGGGGTTTGGTGGTTCCGTGGACCACGATATGAGCGGTGAGCTGTCAGACAAAGAAAAGGCCAAGGCAGCGTCGATGATCCCGTCCGCAGGGGCACCGGCGATCAGTGGGTACAGCCTGTTCGACATTTCGCTCATCTATGACGGCGCCGAGATCGAACCGGCGGCTCCGCTTCAGGTAACGATTCAGTCCGCAAATCCTAAATTACAGGAATGCGACGATATTTCGGTAGGACACTTCGTGGAAAGCGGCGAAGGCAGCTCCGTCGAGCGCTCGATGGAAACGATCGATGAGGTTTCCTGCAGCTCGGATGACAGCAAGGCTAAGTCTCAATTGATTGTAGACTTTGAGGCTTCTTCGTTCTCCCTCTATGATGTCACGGGAATTCAGTGGACTGCAAATCAGTCCAAGACGGTTTACTTCGCCCTGAAAACCGGCATCAACAAAGTGCTGGATACAGACCTGAACGGAACGATTCCGGTCACGTACTCTCAGATCGAGAACATGGACCCCTCAGAGGTAAGCGCGTATATTCGGTCTCTGCCGGAGTACGCGAATGCTGAGCCGGTCATCATCTACGACAAGTCCGGAACTGACTTCTATGCCATCGACGGAAACGGCGGCCTGGCTCAGGTTTATGAGAGCGGGGATACGGTCATGTGGACCGGTCAGCCGTCGATCGGATGGAAACTGATCCGCTATATGAACGACAGCGGCGGATACACCGGATACTATGATTTCATCAATATGGAGACGGGCAAGTTCCTGACTCCGCAGGCAAATCAGACGGTCGGAGGTACCCGCATCGGCGTGCAGCTGGACGGGGCGGCCGGACACAACACGACAATTAAAGCGTGGGACAGCTCTGTCAATGCTTATCGCGGGTATTCCATCAGGGATGGCCGGCTGGTTACGGATGAATCGATCAACTGGTTCTTCGCCTCAGTCTCACAGACAGAAGCAGATGACTTAAAGCTGCAGAAGGTGGATACTGTGGACAGCAGTTCCATGGGTATCACCATAAAAATGATCGATTATAACGGGAAAGTAAGCAACAGGCGGGAGGCGACACAGGCAGCATGTAACATCACAAATAGCGCAGGAAAAGATTATGACGCAGGCAATGTGCTGCAGGGACTGGTAAAGCCGAGATTGAATAATGGCTATCCGGAAACCATACGCGGGACCAGTCTTAGCAGCCTCTTTGCCGGCGCACAGCCTGTCAACCATTTGTTCATAGAGCAAACCTATGAAGAGACGGGATATCTTGAATACAGCAGTTTTGAAAACTACGCGGCGCTGGGAGCGGATCATAATTTTGACGTCTACAGACAAGTCGGTATAATGCAGAACTATAGTGGGGATGGGCGTTTCTTCTTCAACAGGGGAAATTTCCTTCCCTACAACCAGATCGCAAATAGTCGGGTTTCCGGTACGAACTTTAATTCCTATGATGAAGACGGAAATCCTCTTGCTGGCGATGACCCAAGAAAAGGGGAAAACCTTTTCCTGACAACGAAGGATGCGGATTACTACTTTGGAATGTCAATCGATGCGAATTTCTACCAGCCTGAAGACGGGAAATATCGGGGAGAAGATGTTGTTTATGAATTCAATGGAGATGATGACCTTTGGGTCTTTGTGGATGACGTCCTGATCCTCGACATCGGCGGAGTACACGACGCACATTCCGGCTCCATCAATTTCAGTACGGGTAAAGTACAGGTGGAAACAGGAAGGGGCTTAGTAACGACAACAATCAAACAGTGCTTTAAGAATGCAGGCGTTTTCCCGGACGGGACGAGATGGGATGACGCAAAGGCAGGCCAGTACTTCAGAGGGGACACCTTCGCTGATTACAGCCAGCACAATATGAACATGTTCTACATGGAGCGCGGCGCAGGAGCATCCAATCTGCACATGAAATTCAATCTTCCTGTAATCAAAGATGCGGGAAAACTCATCGTAGACAAGACGGTCTCCGGAACCGTAAACCAGAAGTATTCCAACGATAAGTTCCCCTTCCAGGTGATTAAAGTCGATGGAACGACTGAAACAAGGTTTACTGAGGCGGTTTACGAATCGAGCGGAGAGCCGGTGGAGTACAAGCACGAAGTCGAAATCGATGGGGAAACCTATTACGACGTCTTCTATCTGCGCCCCGGTGAAGCGGCGGTGTTCGATGTGGAGGACAACTCACAGCAATACTATGTGAAAGAGCTGGGAATCAACACCAACTATTACGACCGCGTCCTGATCAACAGGGAGCAGGCCGACATATCGGACGGCATCGCGGAGAGCAGTGTGAGCAGCGTTAAAAACCGAAACCGCGTCACCTATGACAACCACGGCGTGACCGAAAACCTGAAAATCAGGAAGATCGTTGAAGGCGACGCCAAGAGCGATAAAGATGCATTTGAGTTCTACGTTTACCTGACAGGACAGAACAAGGAATTGATTCCATATTCGAATGGAGACTACTACGTTCTTGATCCTAAGGGCAACTACTGCACCTATGTAGACGGCCTGCCGGTCGGAGATCCTTCCATTACGGAAGAGACAAGAACAGCCTATCATTCAGGCCAGTGGGGAACGATCGGCAGCATTCCTGACGGATACACCGTGCTGATCCCCGACCTGCTCGTGGGAACGGATTTCATGGTCTCCGAACGCCTGGATAAAAATCCGGAAGGCTATGAACTTAAGAGCATCGGAGTTGACGCCGGGACTGCGGATACAGTTGATCTTACCGGGGAGTATTCCAATGTCACGGCAGGGGATGCAGGGGCGATTACAATCGGCGACTACTCCTATTCCAATCACTGCGAAGGAAAGCTCAAGAAGGACGCTCAGTCCGATGCCAGAGTCACCGTATCAAATCAGGCGGCAAATGTGCTGACCGTCAAGAAGACCTGGGAGACGAACGAGTTCGTGACCGTGCATGGGCCGGTGAAGTTCGCGCTGTATAAACTCGATGGCGGCAAGGAAGTATTTGTTGAGGATTCGGTAAAGACGTTAACCGCACCTGCTACGAGCATCGAATACCAGATCACCGGGAATCTTTCCGACTACGTTGTTCGGGAAGTGACGGTTACCGAAGACGGGAGCGAAACAGTTGTGACGCCTGTCCCAGATAACGGAGTGATCGAAGTTTCGGGCGAAACGACGAAACTCGGAACAGACAAAACCGACTCCTACATCGTTACCTACCAGCAGGGCAAAGCAAAGGGCGGCTCCCGTACAGATACTGTGACGAACACCATGCCGCAGCTGACAGTGAACAAAAAGGACATGACGGACGGAAGTCAGCTGGCCGACGCGGAGTTTATGCTTACCATAGAAGACGGTGAAACTCCCCTTGCAGGATATGATAGCCTCAAATCCGATGATAAGGAAAGCGGCAACCTGCTTGACAGCATTTACCTCTCCGACGGTACCTACTACCTGGTTGAGACCAAGGCCCCGGACGGGTTCAATCAGCTGCCGTACAAGGTGAAGATCGTTGTCGACGGCGACAACACCAGAATATTTACAGCGGCTACTTCTCCGGAATCAGAGACGCTGATTTCAGACCAGACCCCGGACAATAACCTGCTGTATACCTTTAACGTGTACAACAACCCGGGCGCCAGCCTTCCCTCCGCTGGCGGCCCCGGCACCACCTGGATCTACCTGCTCGGCATGATCCTGCTGCTCGGATGCGGCAGCACGCTGATCGTGAGAAGGCGGGCCACCTCTAGATAAAGGGCGGCCTGCACTTCACCACACGGGGACCACCAATCCATCCCCAAGCGCCTGCCGAGGGAGCACCTGGAAAGCGGATCCCGCCCCCTAGTACCCGAAGAACTTCCGCTGCACAAGCAATGCCACCTCCTCGATGGCCCGACTGTCGGTGCCGCCATGAACATCATCGCTCGTGACGAAGTAATTCTTGCCGAGGATGAAGCCCTCACAAAGATAATAATAGCTCTTTTGTCCGAATCGCATGCCGTAGGAGAGGCCGTCCGCCCAGCCCAGGTGCTCGATGGCGATGTAGGTCCCGTCGAAGCATTTGATCAGGAAGTCGGGGCAGAGCACGTGCTCCCGTCCGCGCTCGTCGATGACTCGGATGACGCAGTCAAAGCGGAAGAGGACGCCCACGCCCAGGAAGATGTTATAAAAAATAGTCTCGCCCTTGGAACGGGTGCGCGTGCCGTCCGCGGCATAGTTCTCCGTATCTCCGAATGGAGCCGGGTTTCGCTCGTAGGGGGCATTGGCCCAGGCGCGCAGCTCCTCGTAGCGTTCGTTGAAGGCACTGCCCGACCAGACCTTCTGACAGGAGTCGGGCAGAGCGGCCCGGATGGAGGCGGCGTCGTAATCAAGGTAGTCTTTTGAGAGCTTCTCGAGGTGTTCCAGGTTGACATGCAGGCGGGCCAGCAGTTCTTTGCGGTACTTGGCGCCGACAAAAGTCCGCACCGGGGCCGCGCCCGGGGGATCGAGGTACTTTCGAAGGATCCTTTTGCGTCCTTTGTAGCGCTGCAGGTAGCAGTAAGTCCGGCTCCCACGAGGCTCCACGGACAGGGAGCCCGTGTCCTCGTCATCCTTGGGAGAGGCCGTAACCTGGATGAGGCGCAGAATTCGCCTCTGCTCGTTTTTTATGGCGTCTTTGAAGGTATACATCGTGTCTCTAATCCTTTCGTCAAATCCTAATACAAAGGCAGGAACGCCCGTGTGGGGATGCATCCCTACAGGCAGAGCCTGTCAAATGATTCCTGTAAAGATATTACAATAAAAGGAATTATATGTCAATTAAAACCTGAAATAAGGAGTTCCCAACACACGCATGAGAAACAGAAGATGCTGTTTATCTTCCTGGCAGCGAGGAGGAGGGTATTAAAAATATGAGCCCTAAGTCAAGATTGGGCAAGGAACTTGTGAAATTAATCACAAAATTTATAAAAACACAAACATTAGAATGGACTAATCTAATTAGGAGAGGTATTATAAATATATATGGAATAAAACAAGTTACAACTTAACAAAGCACTCATTCGCAGCTATTTCTCTGATTTCAACCGATATCACTCATCATTCGTTGCAGTACAGTTACAGGGTGGATATCATGGGTAGAGACCGCAGGCAGTTAACGCAGAGAATCATCACGACCATCACGAAACAGCGAAGAATTGGTTTCGCTCTTTCTGTGGTGGTTGTTTTTGTTTCGGCCTACCTGCTGATCCTCCCGGCGATGACCTTGGAACAGGATGAGGCAGAAAAGCTGGGCGGCATCGATGTGGCGACTGACCAGGCTGCGACCGGACAGGAAGACCAGGCTGCAATCAGCGCGGGTTCCCTTTCCTGCGAGGGCGAGGGCTATTCCGTTTCCGC
>JAZNNY010000029.1:0-18687 GCA_045580505.1 Lentihominibacter sp. | reverse complement strand
GTCTTACGAAACGTAAGACGGAGAACCGTCCCCTGTCTTATCCCCTGTCTTATCTAAAAAAATGCTGCACCGATTGCTCGGTGCAGCTCTTTTATTATCCGCCTTTATTATCCGCGTTTATCTCACGTGGAAGTTCAGGTTTTCATGATATTCTCCGGAATCCAGTCTTCTGAAGAAGTCCTTGGTCTCCATGGCGATGACGCCGGAGAGGACGATCAGGGCGACCAGGTTCGGTGCCGCCATCAGCGCGTTGAAGATATCAGCGATGGTCCATACCTGGCTCAGGGTCAGGAACGGTCCGATCAGAACTGCTAGGATGTAGATCCAGCGATAGACCTGGATCGCAGCCTTGTTGCCGTTCGTCAGATAGTCGAAGCAGCGCTCTGCGTAGTAGTCCCAGCCGAGGATCGTTGTGAAGGCGAAGAAGGAAAGTGCCGCCATGACAACGAAGGCGCCGGCCGCATGAGACCACGGCAGGCCCATGCCGAAGGCCAGCTGGGTCAGTGCAGCTCCGTCATAGACTGGATCTGCGCCGCTCAGAATGCCAGCTGCGATATTGGCTTCGTTCGCGAAATCATAAGCGCCGGATACCATCAACGTCAGACCGGTCATGGTGCAGATGCAGATGGTGTCGATGAAGGTACCGGTCATGGTGACCAGACCCTGACGGACGCACTCATTGGTCTGCGCAGCAGCCGCTGCGATCGGAGCGGAGCCAAGTCCCGCCTCGTTGGAGAAGATGCCTCTTGCGACGCCCTTCTGCAACGCGATGAACATGGTTCCGACTACGCCGCCGGTGACTGCGGACGGGTTGAACGCCGCAACTACGATCTGTCCGATCGCGTGCGGGATATCAGCAATATGATAGAAGATGATGCACAGGCAGACGATGACATAGGCAATCGCCATGAACGGAACGACAACGGTCGTTACGGAGGCGATTCTCTTGATGCCGCCGATGATGACCAGGGCCGACAGACCTGCAACAACGATCGCTGTGACAACGACGGAGATGGAATAGGTTCCGCCAAAGAGGCCTACCATGTGAGCATCGTTCGGGTCAAAGAAGGAATGCGCCGCATTGGCGATACCATTGACCTGTGTGATGGTTCCGATTCCCATCGCTCCTGCCAGGCAGCCGAACAGTGCGAACAGCTTGCCGAGCCACTTCCAGTTGTGTCCGGTCTTCTCCTTCATGCCCTTCTCGATATAGTAGAAGGGGCCGCCCAGGAAAGTACCGTCTTCCTTCTTGATTCTGTACTTGATTGCCAGAAGGCCTTCTGCGTACTTGGTCGCCATACCGAAGCAGGCTGCGATGATCATCCAGAACAGAGCGCCCGGACCTCCGGCGACGACAGCCGTCGCGACGCCGACGATGTTTCCGGTACCGATGGTTGCCGACAGCGCCGTTGCCAGCGCGCCGAAGCTTGTAACCTCACCGGTGCCGCCCTCTTCGTTGTGCACCATGTACTTCAGGGCCTTGCCCAGTTTCCTGAACTGCAGTACCTTCAACCTGCAGGTCAGCAGGATACCGGTACCCATGATCAGGACGATCAACGGAATTCCCCATACAATTCCGTCAACTGTGTCAAGAAATTGTGTGATCATTTTGGATCTCTCCTTTGTAAAAATAAATGATGAAAAATGAAAATAATAAATGAAAAAGCCGATAATATTCCTATTAACGACTTTCTCCAGAGAGTATGGGAGTTATCTGGTAACTACTGACTCTGTCCTTTTGCCTGAGAGATTACCACCAGCCTGTCCGATTTCCGTCCGGCGGCGGCGTACACCTTCGGCGCTCCGTAGAGACTCTCCAGAGAACGTAGTTCATATGTTCATGCAGCATATAAAAATACGGCATGATTCGTATAAACTTACACTTGCATACTATCACACCGCATTTAGGCTTACAACAACTTCGTTAAATAAATATTGTATACATGCGCACCTTTGTACTTACCTTGCTGTTATTTCTTTACTTTCGCGTTATCAAGAATGAAATCCTGTACTTTCTCAAACAGCAGGCTCATGTGCGCATACTGATCCATGGTTCTTCCGGTATAGGCCAGGACCGTTTCTTCAGTATATCCCTGGCCTTCGATCTCCGCGATCTTTTTCTCTTTTTCTTCATCCGAATAACTCAGGCCTTCTTTGTCCGCAATGTATTCCGTCAGCATCTCCTGCTTAACCAGGGTCTTGGTGCTGTCTTCGATGACGGACTTGATCTGTGCCTCATCATCCGTTCCGTACATCTGCTTCAGAGCCTCGCTGCGGCTCACGCCCGCCTGTTTCGCCATGGTGTCGATCTGGGTGTCGAATACTTTCTCGTATGCAGCAAGTTCCTCTTCCGGGTATTTCTTCACCTTGGTTGCTTCGAGCACATCGGACCAAAGGCTCGTCTTCTGCTCGCTCTTAGCCTGCTCCTCTTTCTCGGTCTGGAGTTCCTTGCGGATCGATTCCTCATAGGCCTCCTTGGTATCGTAGTCCGTATTCTCCTTCACGAAGTCCACCGTGTACTCCGGCACCTCCGGTCTCGTCGCCGAATTGATCTTTACCGTGAAGACCGCGTCCTTGCCCGCGACGGCTTTTCCCTGATAGTCATCCGGGAAGTGCACTTTGACGTCCGTCGAATCGCCGACCTTCGCTCCTATCAGTCCGTCTTCAAAGCCTTCGATAAAGGCGCCGCTGCCCAGTTCCAGGTCGAACCCCTGGCTGGCGCCGCCGTCAAACTCCTTGCCGTCGACCTTGCCGGTATAGTCGATATTCGCCGTATCACCCTTCTTGAGCTTGGTTCCTTCCTTCAACTTATTGTTCTTCTGCTTCTCCTTCAGCGCCGCTTCTACCTTCTCCTGGATCTCCTGCTCGCTGACCTTGACCTTGATCTCATCAATCTCCAGGCCTTTGTACTCTCCGACCGTCAGATAGTCGTCCAGGTCGAGTCCCTTGTACTGCATGTCCCCACTGTCTCCGCAGGCCGAAAGTACCGTGCAGAGTGCCAGTCCCATCAGCATGACAAGCGCCGTAAGTAATCTGTTCCGTTTCATAAGCTGTTCTCCTGATTCAATAATTTCGCTTTATTTTATCACAGAAGTATGTTCATTCTGTGTGCAAAGGCAGGACGATCCTGCCTTTATTCTCTTTTTCGCTCTTCTTTCGCCGGTCTTCCAGGATCTGACGGATCCGTTCCACCGTCTCCTCTACCTCGGCCTGAAATTCCGAGGCGGAAACCCGGAAGGCGTCGTTGCCGAGGATGATCATCTGCTCGAGCCGGTCGGATGTGGCGACCCGCACCCTGTACTTTTTCTTCATTTCATAACTGGCGCGCTCGATATAGGTGTCGGCTGTCTCCGCTTCCTTCGTAAATACGACCGTCACATTCCCGTGCTTTTCGGTGTGCTCCCGGCCGCCCTTAACCCGGTAGGCATCGAACACGACGATCGTTTCGCATTTCCGAAAGCCCTGGTAATTGGTGAGGATCTCGATCAGCGCCTCTCTGGCCGCGTCGATGCTGATCTTCGAAAGTTCCCGAAGCTGCTCCCAGGCGAAAATGATGTTGTATCCGTCCACCAGGAGGTATTCCGGGAGGACTTCGGCCGGTTTTGTCTTCCGGGGTCTCTGCGGCTCAGCTTCGATGAGCCTCGCAGGCTTCCTGGGCCTTTCCTCCCCGCGTTTCCCGTAGGTTCGTTCGAAGATGCGGTTCAGCTCCTTATCCGAAGCAGTCCCCATGCTCCCGCCCATGGGAGCATGCTCCCCTGCGGCCGATCCGGTCTCCTCTTTTCCTACTGTGACATGCATCATGTCATCCGCCTCATCCCAGGGGATGATTCGCCCTGCGCCATGGGAACAGAAGACGGAATCAGCCGGATTGTCCATATCCCGGTCCGGATCGTATCCAAACTCCTGCAGCAGAGCGTCTTCTTCCTGGCAGACCGAAAATCCGCGGAAACTGCAGAAGAGGTGTCCGTATCCCTTAGTATAGGAGGCGACTTCAGCTGCATATCCCCGCATTCTGCGCACGGGCGCCCTGCCGCGCAGGACGGCCAGGTCCTCTGCTCCCGGAGAACCCGGTTCCTCGCTTGCTTCGATGGTTCCTCCCATTTTCTGAATGTCCGCCATGGCCCTGCCGAGCTGCGGTCTGGGAAGTTCCAGCGTGACATCATACCAGGGCTCCAGCAGCCGCATGCTGCCGCCGGCCAGCGCCTTCCTGAGCCCCTGCCGGATCGCCCGGTAAGTCGCCTGCCGGAAATCGCCCCCTTCGGTGTGCTTCAGGTGGGCGCGGCCACCCTCAATGGTGATCCTCATGTCCGTAATCGGTACTCCCATCAAGGTCCCCGGATGCTCCCGCTCAGCAAGGTGCGTCAGGATCAGGCGCTGCCAGTTCGTGTCCAGTACGTCGCTGCTGCATGCCGAGCGAACCACGATCCCGCTTCCCTCCGGCAGCGGCTCCAGCAGCAGGTGAACTTCAGCGTAGTGGCGGAGCGGTTCGAAATGTCCCGCGCCCCGTACCGGTTCCGTGATCGTTTCTCTGAATTCCGTCCTTCCTTCATCGAAAACCGCTTCAAAGCCGAACCTCTCCCGGATCATCTCCTGAAGGATCTCCAGCTGGATCTCGCCCATCAGTCTGATCTGAATCTGCTGCAGTTGTTCATTCCATCTGACGTGAAGGGTCGGGTCCTCCTCCTCAAGCTGCCGCATCTGCTGCAGGATCAGAGGTATGTTCGCCCCTTCCGGCAGGATCATCCCGTAGGTCAGCACGGGCTGCAGCAGGGCCTGTCCGTCCTGGCCGAGCAGCGCCCCAAGCCCCTGACCTGCCGCGGTATGCTCCAGACCGGAGACCGCCACCACCTGGCCAGCCCCAGCCTTCTCTATCATCTCAAATCGCTCGCCCGTCAAAACCCTGATCTGGGTGACTTTCTCTTCGGTTTCCTCTGCGGCCGAAGTTCTGATCTGGTCTCTGACAGCGAGCGTTCCGCCGAGGATCTTCATATGTGTCAGCCTCGCGCCCTTCCGGTCCCTGCTGATCCGGTAGACCCTCGCCGCAAACGCGTCTCCTGCCGGGGCCGCCATCGTATAGCGGTCAAGTCCCGAAAGCAATGCGTCCACTCCTTCCTGCCGGAGCGCCGAGCCGAACCAGACCGGGAAGATTCTCCTGCGGGCGATCGCCCGGACGATCTGCTCCTCCGGCAGTTCTTCTTCCGCCAGAAAGTGGTCGAGCAGGACTTCATCGCACATGGCGAGCTCTTCCGGATCCGGGAGAGCGTCTTCCGCCCCTTCACAGTCTTCGGATCCAAAGACAATACACCCCTCATCGAGTTCCGCCTTCAGGGCGCCGACCACCTGCTCCCTTGAAGTTCCGTCAAGATCCATCTTGTTCACGAAAATAAATACCGGGATCCCGCGGCTCTTCAGCAGTTTCCAGATGGTCAGAGTATGCCCCTGCACGAGCTCCCTGCCGCTGATCACCAGCACCGCGTAGTCCAGGATCTGCAGGGTACGTTCCATCTCGGCGCTGAAATCGACATGCCCCGGCGTATCCACCAGGATCAGCTCCGTGCAGCCGGCCTGCATGACCGCCTCGCCGGAAAAGATGGTGATCCCCCGGCGTCTCTCCTGTGCGTCCGTGTCCAGGAAGGAATCCCCGTGATCGACGCGGCCTGCCTTTGCAAGTGCGCCCGAACTGACGAGCAGCGCTTCGGACAGGGTCGTCTTCCCCGCGTCCACGTGGGCCAGTATTCCGATTGTAATACGCTTCTTTTCTTGCATCATGTGCCTATTATAACAGAAAACCCCGGAATCACTCCGGAGTTTTCCATAAAGATATATAAATGATGACTGTGATTTACAGTGCTGCTTTCGCTGTTTCACACAGCTTGGAGAAGCCTGCCGGATCGTTGATGGCGATCTCGGACAGCATCTTGCGGTTGATGTCGATATTGGACTTCTTGAGACCGTCGATCAGTCTGCTGTAGGACATACCGTTCATCCTTGCTGCAGCGTTGATTCTGGCGATCCAGAGCTTACGGTACTCTCTCTTCTTATTCTTGCGGCCAACGTATGCGGAGCGGAGCGCTCTCATCGTTGCAGGCTTAGCGGCTCTGTAGGTCGTGCTCTTCGAACCGTAGAAGCCCTTTGCCATCTTCAGAACTTTTTTATGTCTTTTGTGTGCGTTGACACCCTTTTTTACTCTTGCCATTGTTTTCCCTCCTTACTTGCTCAGTACTTCTTTGATTCTGCCCAGGTCTGCACTTGTCAGAGTGGTAGCCTTTCTCAGGCCTCTCTTTCTCTTCTGGCTCTTCTTCGTAAGGATATGACTCTTATATGCCTTATTTCTCTTTACCTTTCCTGAACCTGTCACCTTGAAACGTTTGCATGCGCCTCTGTGAGACTTCATTTTGTTTTTTGCCATGTTGCTCCTCCTAAGTTTATCAGTTATTTATCCTTCTTTGGCGAAAGTGTCATTGTCAGGCTTCTGCCTTCGAATTTCGGTTTACGGTCAACCGTTCCGACATCGGCTACAGCCTCTGCGAATTTATCCATGACCTCCATGCCTCTGGCTACATAATCGCGTTCTCTTCCCCTGAACCGGAGACTGACCTTCAGTTTGTCTCCATCCTTCAGGAATTTAGAGGCGGTCTTCGCCTTCACCATAATGTCATGATCCTCGATAAAGGTGGACAGTCTGATCTCCTTGACCTGCATGGTCTTCTGTTTCTTCCTGGCTTCCTTCTCCCGCTTGCTCATCTCGTACTTATACTTACCGTAGTCGAGGATCTTGCAGACCGGCGGGTTGGCCTTCGGTGCGATGCATACCAGATCAAGTTTCTTCTGTTCGGACAGGTCCAGCGCCTCCTGGCGGCTCATGATTCCCAGCTGGGTCCCATCGGTATCGATGACACGCAGCTCCTTGCCACGAATTTCTTCGTTGATAAAAGCTTCCTTGCTAATTGCTCTATACCTCCTGTAAAAAACAAACAGCGGACACAAAGTATCCGCTGCTCAACTCAAAACCCTGACGGGAATTGTTCGATATGAACCCAGACGCGTATGCCCCTAAGGTGAGAAGCGGATTACTTCTTCTTTCTACCTCGGGTATATTATCATACCGCGTCTGCCAATGCAAGGACTTTTTTAGTTATTTGCCTGAATCCTCCGCCGACCTTTCATCGAGTACCAGCATCTCATCCCAGCTTACGCCGTAAATCTTCTTGAGGCCCATCAGCACTGTAATCGGGATATGATGTCTTCCCATCTCGATCTGCGCGTAGATCTCCCTGCTCATCGGCTCTCCCATCAGCTGCAGCTTCTCGGCAACCTGCCTCTGCTTCAGCCCGGACTTCTGCCGCAGGCGGCGCAGACTTCCTCCTATGCTCTTGTTCTGAACGATACGCTGCGTCATCCGAAGACTCTCCTGTGTTTGCTCTACCTTGTATCGTTGATTGTAATAAAGATATCACACATTCCGGTTATATTTACATATCATCGTAAAGTTTTTTGCACGTCGCTTGCATTTTTCCCCGCCAGGCAATAAACTGTCATTAATCAGCAGGAGGCCAGCTATGATCAGATCTCTGGAACAATTCAATATCAGTCTTCGGGAACTGCTTCCAATTCTGGAGAGCATCACGGATGCCGTATTCATAGATAGTAAGGAAGGAATCTGTCTCTGGTGCAACAGCACCTGCGAGGAGGTCTACGACATCCAGATGGAGGAGATCCAGGGACGGACGGTGGATGAACTGGAAAAGCAGGGCATCTTTTCTCCCTCCGTCACCAAGAGAGTACTGGAAGAAAACCGCGAACTGACCATCATCCATGAAAACCTGAAGGGCGTCCGCCTGCTGACGACCGGAACCCCCATCTTTGATGAGCAGGGCCGGATTCAATTCATCATCACCACCTCAAGGGACATCACCCGTATCACCCGCAGGAGGAGCCGGGAGGAGCAGTCCCCTCTCGTCGGCGTCAGTTCGCTCGAGGCTTCCGACCTGCTTTTGCAGGAAGGAACAGAGCTCGGAGAACACGACATCGTCGCCTACAGCGAGCCCATGAAGAATGTGGTCGCCCTGGCGCGCCGGCTCGCGGCGGTCAACACGACCGTTCTGATCACAGGCGAATCCGGTGTAGGAAAGGGACAGCTGGCCAGAACGCTGCATGAGGAGGGGACCCGCTGGAAGGAACCCTTCATCACGGTCAACTGCGGCGCGATCCCGGAAAACCTGATCGAATCCGAGCTGTTCGGCTATGTGGCCGGCGCATTCACCGGATCCAGATCCGGAGGCAAGCGCGGCTATTTTGAAGCAGCGCAGAATGGTACGATCTTCCTCGATGAAATCTCGGAGCTCCCGCTCAACCTGCAGGTCAAACTTCTGCAGGTCATCCAGGAAAGGCAGATCACACCGGTCGGAGCGGTCGACCCGATTCCCATCGATGTCAGGATCATCTCTGCAACGAACCGGAACCTGGCCGATCTTGTACAGGAAGGCAAATTCAGAGAAGACCTCTACTATCGTCTGAACGTCGTTCCGATCGAGGTTCCTCCCCTGCGGGAGCGAACCGAGGACATCGTTCCTCTGCTCCGGCTGAACCTCGCCAAATACAACCGCTCGCTCGGAGAGAACAAGTCCATCAGTTCCGATGCGATAGAAATCCTGCTCAAATACCCGTGGCCGGGCAACATCCGGGAACTGCAGAACATCGTGGAGCGGCTGATCATCACCACATCCTCGGACGTCATCACCGCTGAAGATATCTTCATCTTTATTAAGGAGGCAGCGGAAGAAAGCGCCGTACCCGCCCCCGACACTTCTCTGTCCGCGGCACTGGAGAAGGCGGAGCGGGAAATCCTGGCCCAGGCATTAAAGCGCTACGGGTCGACGAGATCTATCGCGAAGGTCCTCCGCATCAGCCAGCCGACCGTCGTCCGCAAGCTGCAGAAGTACGGTCTTCATAAGTGATTCATATTTGTATCAGCGATTCATTTCTGAATCATTGGCCTGTTAGTCATATTTAACCGTTGAACTCACTTACTTTCGACGGTTTTCTTTTTTTTCGTAGATCCTCGCGATTCATATTTGAATCAAAGTCCTCATCTGCCTGCGATTCACCCCCTTCCCGAACGGACCTTTCTTTTGCATGGTTTCTGTTTTTTCTATCTATCGATGCAGCCGTTAACCCTTGCAATTCCTGGCTTTGCGAAAGTCCATCTGAAAAAATCACACATGCTTTGAAAACTCTTCACAAAGTTGGCACATTCATTGCTTAATATATCGGTGTCCGGAGGGGACTGGCCCGAAGGACGAACAATTCTGTTCATTAATTAATTGTAGTTTTTTTAAGGAGGACTTAGAAAATGGCATCTACACCAGAAGAAAGAGCTGCTCGCAGAGCAGAAGCAGAAGTTTATGTTGCTGGACTGGTTGAGAAGGCAAGAGCTGCTCAGGCTGTCGCTGAGAACTTCACTCAGGAAGACGTTGATCTGATCACAGCTGCTGTTACTTACAACCTGACAAAGCCGGAAAAGGCTAAGATGTATGCAGAGATGCTGGTTGAGGAATCCGGCATGGGTATTGCTGAGGATAAGGTTGGCAAGATCTATGGTAAGGTTTGGGGTTCCTACATCAAGATGAAGGACAAGAAATCCGTCGGCCTGGTTGACGACGCTCCGTCCGGTGGCCCTGGAATCACAGCATATGCTAAGCCAATGGGCGTTGTTGCAGGAATCATGCCTGTAACCAACGGTGAGGCGACTCCGATCGTCAAGTCCAACATGGCTCTGAAGACAAGAAACGCTATCATCCTGGCACCCCACCCGAAGTGCAAGAAGCTCAACGTCGTCATCGTTGACGAGATCAGAGCGACACTGAAGAAGCTGGGATATCCGGAAGATCTGGTTCAGTCCTGCGATCCGGAACACGTTAACCTCGAAACTTCCCAGGAACTGATGAAGCAGTGCGACTTCATCCTGGCAACAGGCGGCGAAGCACTGGTTGAGACAGCTTACTCCTCCGGCACACCGGCTATCGGCGTTGGCGTTGGTAACTGCTGCTCCATCGTAACAGGCAAGACTCCGATGGCTGAGGTTGCTGACATGATCGTTACTTCCAAGAAGTACGACAATGCTACATCCTGCTCCACAGAGAACAACATCCTGGTCTATGAGGACTGCTTCGATGAGTTCGTTAAGGAAATGGAAGCTCACGGCGCTTACATGTGCACAGCTGAAGAAGGCGAAAAGCTGAAGAAGTGCATGTGGCCGAACACACCGAACGATCACGTACTGAACAGAGCGATCGTTGCTCAGAACGCTATGAAGATCGCTGGCCTGGCTGGCATCGAGGTTCCGGAAGGCACCACAGTTCTGATGGCTATGGAAGAAGGCGCTGGCCTGGATCACCCGTTCGCAGGCGAGAAGCTGTCACCGGTATCCGGCGTACAGAAGGTTAAGGATCTGGACGATGCAATCGCTCGCATCCAGGACATCCTGAACTATCAGGGCAAGGGCCACAGTGCTGGTATCCACACCAATGATCCGGCTGACGTTAAGGCAATCGCAGAAGTACTGCCTGTCACCAAGATCGCAGTTAACCAGCCGCAGTGCCTGACCAACTCCGGTGGCTGGAACACAGGATTCCCTGTTTCCATGACTCTGGGTTGTGCTACATGGGGCGGCAACAGTGTATCCCACAACGCTACCTACAAAGACCTGCTCAACTACACCTATGTTTCCGAAGCTATTCCGAACTGGAAGCCGGAAAAGGTCGAAGACTTCATCGATGCTGATGTAATCGCTAAGGTTGATGCATAATCAGTAGATCACGTAGATTCACTTATTAATAATGCGAGGGAGGGGCTCCCTTCCCTCGCAGATTCAGGATCTCTTGAGAGACCCTTAACAAAGGAGATATGAAAATGTCAGCAATCAGAGAAAAAGATAAAAAGTATAACATTCACTCCTGGTCCGCTCAGGGCGCTCTGAACCCGATCGTAGTGACCAAGGCTGAAGGTATTTATTTCTGGGACGAGGACGGCAAGAAGTATGCAGACATGTCTTCTCAGCTGGTTAACTCCAACCTGGGACACGGCAACAAGGCGATCATCGACGCTATCTGTGAGCAGGCAAACAAGATCCCGTTCATGGGACCTGCTTTCGCTATGGATTGCAGAGCTGACGCTGCTGAAGCAGTTGTCAAAATCTCCGGTTTCCCGGAAGGCTCCAAGGTATTCTTCACCAACGCTGGTGCAGAAGCTAACGAAAACGCTATCAAGATCGCTCGTCAGTACACTGGCAAGCAGAAGATCTTCTCCCAGTACAGATGCTATCACGGTTCCTCCGCTGGCGCTGGAATGCTGACCGGTGAGCCGAGACACTTCTTCAACGAGCCGGGTGGCCCGGGATTCGTTAAGTACGATGGACCTTATGCTTACAGAGCACCGAAGGCCTGCAAGTTCGAGAGTGAAGACGATGTAGCTGATTTCTACCTCGAGCTGCTCGAAAACCAGATCCTGTATGAGGGTCCGGAACAGATCGCTGCAATCTGGCTCGAGTCCGTCGTTGGTTCCAACGGCGTACTGATCGCTCCGGTTAAGTGGTACCAGGGCGTCAGAGCTCTCTGCGACAAGTATGACATCCTGATGGTCGCTGACGAAGTCATGGCCGGATGGTTCAGAACAGGCAAGGCATTTGCTTACATGAACTTCGGATATCAGCCGGATATGATCACATTCGCTAAGGGCGTTACCTGCGGTTACGTTCCTCTCGGCGGCGTTGTTGTCAGCCCGGCAATCGCTAAGTTCTTTGATGACACCTCTCTCGGATGCGGCCTGACCTACTCCGCTCATCCGATGGGCTGCGCTGCTGCAGTTGCTACCATCAAGGAATACCAGGACAAGAACATCGAAGAGAACATGAAAGCTCCGGCAAAGGTTCTGGCAGACACACTGGACGGCTTCGTAGAGAAGCACGCCTGCGTTGGACAGGTAAGACACATCGGACTGTTCTCCGCAGTTGAGCTGGTCAAGGATAAGGAAACAAGAGAGCCGCTGGTTCCGTTCGGCAAGGATCCGGAAGGCGTCATGAAGAAGATCATCGGTATGCTGGCTGCAGATGGATTCTGGACATACTCCCACGAGAATATGTTCGTCATCTGCCCGCCGCTCACGATCACTGTTGAAGAGATCACAGAGCAGCTGGCTACAGTTGACAAGGTACTGGATTCCGTAGACAAAATGATCTAAGTTATCTAAGTCCTCATTCTGCAAAAGCAGGATAGAACGAGGGACTGTCACATTTAGAAGTGTGGCAGTCCTTTTTTTATGCGAATGCCATTTGTTTTCCTGCGCGAAGGCCTGACGGGGCAGTGCCCTCCCTCAGGCCTCGTCGCGGTCAGCTTCATCCTCCTCCCTCACGGTTCGCCTGGAAGTTCGTCGGAACCACCCGACGAACTTCCTGCGGCTCCTTCGTTCGTGCCGTCGGTGAATCCGATCCGCTCCTGCGGAAGCCGCTCCGGCGCTGCCCCGTCAGGCGTTCGCCGAAAAAAATATGCATGAAAAAAATATGCACGCGAAAAAAACGAAAAAAAATCGCAAACAGCTTCGCAAAAATGCCTTGGAAACACCACCCTGGAAACTGCAACTTTGAAGCAACTCCTCGGGAGAAACAGCCTGTAAAAAAAGGGACAGCGATTGCCGCTGTCCCTGAACGGTTTATGTTGTTATGCCAGATCCGATCTCCCTGCAATCAGGAGAAGTACCGGAATACGCCCTTCACCTTGCCCAGGATCTTCGCGTCTTTGACGATGATCGGACTCATGGCGGAGTTCTCCGGCTGCAGCCGGATGTGGTCGCCCTCATTGTAGAAAGTCTTCACCGTGGCCTCGCTCTCAAATCCGTCGACCATGGCAACGACGATCTCTCCGTTGCGGGCGGTCTGCTGCTGCTCGACCAGAATATAATCGCCGTCCATGATACCGGCTTCAATCATGCTCTCTCCGTGTACGGTCAGCATGAAATTGGTGCCGCCGCTTACAAAGCGTGCCGGAACCGGGAAACTGTCCTCCAGATTCTGTTCCGCCAGAATCGGCGTTCCCGCAGCGATCCGGCCGACGACGGGAATATCAACGATGTCCGTCCGCTCGAGTTCTTCCGGCTCCTCGACCGCCATCTGCCCTGCCGCCTGCATCTGGCTCTGCAGCGTCTTCTGATCGATCCGCTCGCTCGTCTCCGGATCCACGATCATCAGCGCCCGCGGCTTGGCGGGATCCTTACGCAAATAGCCCTGCTTCTCCAGACTGGCGATGTCCTTGTGAACTGTAGATGTAGACTTGATGCCAAGCGCAGCACAAATCTCCCGTACCGTTGGCGGATAACCCTTCTCCCCGACCTCCTGTTTCATAAAGTCGAGCACCTTCTGCTCGCGTTCCTTCAACATGTGATCTACTCCCTTTCTCTAAACCTTCTCGGGTTCTTATTATTTCTGCTTTTATTGTAACATATAAAGAACAGAGATGCAAACAAATGTTTGTCTCCCTGTTCTTTTTTGTTCGCTTCGACCTGGTTCGGCGCCTGCCTTTGCCTATTTCTTCGGCTCCGGCTCGCCCGGCGGCTCCTGCAGGTTCAGTTCTTCCTTGATCTGGGTGGTGGAGACGCCTTCCGTCCGGTCCAGGTATACCAATTCGCAGTAGTCCCTCAGGTACTCGAAGCGGTCGCTCCCCTTCCAGTCGCCGCCCATGACGACGATGTCGACCTCGTATTTCTTCACGTCGTCGATCTTCTGCTCCCAGCTCTCCTCCGGGATGACCAGGTCCACGTAGCGGATGGCCTCAAGCATTTCCTTGCGGGTCTCATAGTTATGATATGCCTTCTTGCCCTTGCCGGCGTTGAATTCGTCCGTGGAGACCGCTACGATCAGATAGTCTCCCAGCGCCTTTGCCCGCTTCAGCAGACGGATGTGCCCGTAATGAAGCAGATCGTAGGTTCCGTAGGTCAGTACCCTTTTCATCTCATTAACTCCTTTCGCTATTTTACCATCAGCTTCTTCAGCCCGGCTTCCAGCCCGGACAGAGTCAGCTCATACATAGGAAACAGGCTGCGGATATCGGCGATCGTCGAGGCCCCGTAGACGTACTCCCAGGTGTCCTCCTCGACCGGATTCAGCCAGATCTGTTTCTTAAATCTCTTCTTGAACTTCTCAAACCACTGCATACCGGTCTCGCGGTTGTAGATCCCGATGATCGCGTTGCCCCCCGGCCGGTGCAGCTCCGAGGGCGCCATGCAGGCGTCTCCCACGAAGATCACCTTGTAATCACTGTCCAGCTTGTGAAACACCCAGGTCGTTTCCACCGAATCCCGCAGCTTGCAGTGCGGGGTCGTATAGAGCTGGTCATAAATCGCATTGTGAAAATAGTATATTTTCAGATCCTTGAAATGGTTGGACTTGCTGACCGCCTGAAAGAGCCTGTTGCAGAGCCTGCTGTAGGGCAGCATCGATCCTTCGGAATCGATGAGCAGCAGCACCTTCACCGTGTTCTTTCTCGGCCGCTCATAGGCCAGCTTCAGCATGCCGGCGTTCTCGCAGGTCTCATCGACCGTCTTGTCGAGGTCCAGTTCCTTCTCCACGCCTTCCACCCGGGTGGAATACTGGCGCAGCTTACGAAAGGCCATCTGAAACTGCCGGATCCCGAGAATCGTGTCCTCTCTGAAATCCTTGAAGTTCCGGTCCCCTGCCACCTGCAAGGCGGTCTTATGCCGGCTGCGGCCGCCTACGCGGATCCCGGACGGGTTGTAGCCGCCGCGGCCCATGGTCGAGGTGCCGCCGGTCCCGATCCAGTAATTGCCGCCATGGTGCTCTTCCTTCTGTTCTTTGATCCTTTCCTCGAACATCCGGAGCAGTTCTTCCAGCTCTTTGGCGAACAGTTCCCGGTCTCCGTGGTCGTCCAGATCCCGCTCACGCTCTCCGTGGTTCAGCCAGTCCCAGAATTCCTGCGGGAGCTGCTCCGGGGTCTCGATGCCCCCGAAGTATTCCATGAATACCTGGTCGAACTTGTCAAAGTCCGTCTCCGACTTGATCAGGATGCTGCGGCAGAGGTAGTAGAACCTGGTCAGAGAGGATCTTGCCAGTCCCCGGTCCATGGCCTCCATCAGGATCATCCATTCGTTGAGCGTTACGGGAAGCCCTCTCGTTCTCAGCAGATAAAAAAATTCTAAAAACATAGTTTGATCCTTGCCTGCCCGGCGCAGGGCCGTGCCACATTTACCACCGCCGGAGCGAATATCCCTTCTCTTTGATCTCCTGCATCACTTCGATGTCTTCGTTCTTCTTGAGGAGCACCCCAACATAAGGCATCCGGTCGGACAGGTCATCCACGCTGACCCCACTGACCATCAGCGCCTGGATCCAGTCCAGAAGTTCCGATGTGCTCGGCTTCTTCTGCAGGTCGTTCATCTTGCGGATCTCATAGAAGGCCTCGATGGCGTTATCCACCAGTTTCTGATCGATGTCCCCGTAGTGAACGCGGATGATCTCACGCATCTTTTCTTCGTCCGGAAAGGCGATGTAGTGGAAGATGCAGCGCCGCAGAAATGCGTCCGGCAGTTCCTTCTCCGCATTGGAGGTGATGATGACAATCGGCCGGTGCTTCGTCCGGATGGTCTCCTTCGTCTCGTTGATATAGAACTCCATTTTGTCCAGCTCCCAGAGCAGGTCGTTCGGAAATTCCAGGTCCGCCTTGTCGATCTCGTCGATCAGCAGAACCGCCTGCTGCTCCGAGGTAAAGGCTTCCCCGAGCTTACCGAGCCGGATGTACTGGCCGATGTCGCTGACGTCTCCCTCGCCGAACTGGCTGTCGTAGAGCCGCTGCACCGTGTCGTACATATAGAGTCCATCCTGCGCCTTGGTCGTGGACTTGATGGACCAGACGATCAGGGGCAGTCCCATGGACTCCGCGATCGCCTCCGCCAGCATGGTCTTGCCGGTGCCCGGTTCTCCCTTGATCAGGAGCGGTTTTTTCAGGGCGATCGAAACGTTGACCGCGTCCATCAGTTCCGGGGTGACAACGTACCCGCTGCTTCCGCTGAATACCTTCTGATTGCTCATATTGCTATGCCTCTCTTTTTTATTATAAATTCATAAACAGACTCACTAAAAACGGCACCGATGCTGACACCGTGGCCCCATTGATAAAGGAGTAGACCGCGACATCGCTGCTGGTCGCCCGTTCGATCACGGGCAGACATACGTCCATGGAGGTGGACCCCGGAAGCCCGTAGCACTCGATGTATCCGATTCGTTTCGCTACGACCGGGACCAGCAGCATCCCGAAGATCTCCCGAAACACATTGTGCATGAAGGAGATGGCGCTGACCCTGGTCGAATACTCCGCGAGCATGACCGGCGCCAGCGAATACCAGGCGAAACCGGATCCCACACAGAGGGCGTCTTTCACTCCCATGGGCAACAGGAGACCTGCGATCAGGGATGCGATCACCATGGCGACCATCGACACGAACGGGAACACAATCACGCGCCAGCCTGCGCTTTTGAAATTCCGGGCCAATGTCCCTTCCGTCCCGATGTCGATCCCGATCAGCACGAGCAGGATGCACAGGCTGATGGTCAGAAGCTGTCCCGTCAATGCCATGAACCCCTCCGGCAGTACAAAATAGCCTGCCAGAATCCCGATGGCCACGAAGGCGACAATCAGGATGGTCAGATGGTTGACCCGCTGCGCCGGCGCTTCCTCTTCTTCTGCAAAAGCAGGACCGTCCTGCCTTTGCTCAGAGCCCGAAGTCCTCCGCACGCCGTATCTGTCAAATCCCAGGAGCCGTCTGGCAACGGAATACGCCGCGCATGTGACCGCGAAAATAATCGCGGTGTAGGCGAGCGAGACCAGCCCGATTGAATCGAGCGATGCCACGATTTCCTGGTTTGCCCCAATTCGGCTTCCCATCAGGAATACCAGGATCACGATGACAAGTGTCTGCAGCTTCCCGGTCCAGGGCAGGACGCGTCCTGCCTTCTTCAGTCTGTCTCCAACAAAATATCCGGCAATGGTTACCGCCAGATACAGTGCAAGGTATGTCATGATTCCCTATCCTTCCTGTTACAGGAAATATTGTATCATCCCGCCTGCCCCGCCGCAAGGGCATCCTGTGGACCTTCCGGCCACAAATCCGAGTCGCGAATCCGAGCCGCAGCACACTTTTCAGACAGCTAGAATGTAGATCACAGTCCAAAGCTTTCACACAAGGAAAAGAGGTTTTTATGAAATACCGTTCATCTTTCAGCTCATTCCCGCTACTTCTGGCTGCGCTTATGATCAGCAGTCTCATTCCGCTTCCGGCAGCCGCGCTCAGCGTTCCTGTCATCGAACTCTCCGCTGCGCAGATCACCTTCAGCGATCCTGCGGCAGTGACGGTTCGCGGCACGGTCTCCAGCGGTCGCGGGCAGAAAATCGTGCTGCTGGACGCATCGCAGTGCCGCAGACTCTCAGAGACGACAGCCGACGCCTCCGGGGCCTCCTGCACATTCAGTCTGAGCGTGCCCGCAACCGACGCGGACATTCCCGCGGGCAGCTCCCGTAAGTTTTTCGTGAAGAGCCTGCCAGCCAGCCGCCTGACCGCTTCAAAACCAGTTCCCGTTACGATCAGCCGTGCGGCGCAGGCTTCAAAACCGGCGGCAAAGCCAGCAGCAAAACCAGCGGCAAAAAAGACGAAGAAAAAGGCTGCGGCAAAGCCTGCCTTTACTGTCGTATTCAGAGGTAACGGAGCGACCGGAGGCAGCATGAAAGCCCAGCGGATCGAGACCGGCAGGAAGACCCGCCTTTCGAAAAATGCTTTTACCCGGACCGGCTACCGCTTCATCGGCTGGAGCACGCAGCGAGGCAAGGTCATCTCCATGGAGCATTTTCAGCTTGGGAAGGTGAAATACCGTGACCGGGCCCGGGTAAAAAACCTGGCCGGATCCGGAAAGAGAGTGACCCTTTACGCCTGCTGGAAGGGAGACGGCGCCCAGGCCGCCTGCGACTGGGCCAGGCGGATCGCCGACGATGACCGCTTCAACTACGGCCGTAAGCCGGTCGCCTCCCGGCATGGCTGCTATTTCTGCGGCACCAATGGAAACAAGGTTCGAAAATCCGGCGGTGACAGACGCTATTACCGTTCCTACGTCTGCATGACCTTCGTTAACGCTGCCTATGTGCACGGCGCAGGCGAGTCCCGGATGAGGTGCACTTACAGAGGCGGCCGCTGCCTGGACGGCCTGTCCCGTTTAGGCGCAAATAAAAAGAACCTCGGCAACGTCTTTAAGTCTCTGGGCAAGCCGAAAATGGCAAAACTAAAGCCAGGAGATATTCTCCTGGCCTATAGGGGCAGTAAAAACCACACCTGCATGTACATCGGCGGAGGCAAGATCGCGGAAGCGTCCTCCGCGTACGGCGCCTGGAGCAGGAACTCCATTGCCGTGCGCTCGCTCAGCAACAGAACCTATGGCTGGTACGATGCCGTGCTGCGCTACCGGGGGAAGTAAGCGTGCTACCGGTTCCCGTACATCTTCTCGTAATAATTCTGGTAGTCGCCCGTCATGATATTCTTCCACCATGATTCGTGTTCAAGATACCATGTGATCGTCTGCCGGATGCCCTCATCAAATGGGGTTTCGGGAAGCCAGCCGAGTTCCGCATGGATCTTGGC
>JAZNNY010000028.1:0-31688 GCA_045580505.1 Lentihominibacter sp. | reverse complement strand
GCCAGCTGGCCGAAGTAGCAGTTGCAGGAGACCTCCAGGGCCTTCTCCAGATTGACTCCCCCGTGGGCTTCGACGTCGGTGACCTGGTCACCGTGGCCGTAGTCCACGAAACTGTCGCAGTAGATGTCGTAGTCATAGGCGTCGTTCAGGTTCTCAATGGAAGCCGCCGCGGTCACCAGCTTGAAAGTGGAGCCCGGAGCGAAGGTGGCGCCCGTCAGGTGGTTGATGTAGGTGCCTTCCTCCGGCTCTGACGGTGGATCGGTCGGGTCGTACGTCGGGCAGGAGACCATGCAGAGAACCTCGCCCGTCTTGTAATTATAGACGCCGACGCAGCCGCTGCGTCCGGCCATCGCCTCGTAGGCGGTGGCACACAAGCCGCTGTCCAGGGTCAGATAGATGTCCTTGCCGGTATTGTTCAGAGTATAAATGCCGTTGATGAAATCGTAGCCGATCAGCCGGTCGACGAAGATCCGGTTGGCGCCGGTCGCGATGTTATTGTCGCGGTCGCCGGTGATGTGCATGCAGGCCGCCCGTACATCGGAACTCTCGTGGAACTCCATGCCGTCAGCTGTGTTTCGCAGCAGCAGTTCGGAGTGGCGGTCGAAAAGGGCGCCCTTGGCCAGGTCGCCGTCCGCGTAGACGTCCCGGTTGCCCTCATAGGAGGCCCATGCGGCTCCGTCACGGAAGTCGCGGTAAATGAAAATGCAGAGCCCCGTGATCAGGACCACAGCCACCAGGAGGCAGAGAATCGCGCGTCGTTCTATTTTTTTCATTTTTTATCGCCTCCAAACAGATCTTCCAGGGTCAGCGGGCTATCGTCCTCCAGCCCGTCATCGTAGGTCTTTATCGAGGGCCCGCTGCCGGCAGGCCGTCCGCCCTTCTCATCGAGACTGCGGAAGAACGCATCATCGTCTACATTCTGATAGGATACCGGACGGGGCCGGGGTTTCGCCGGTGTCTTGCGCTTTGGCGCGGGTTCGGCTCGCCGAGCCTTTGCGGATCCGGCGCTGCCGGAAGAGGTCACGCCGGTGCCGGCCATAGTAGCCCGATCCACATCCCGGGTGCCCGAGCTGACCGTCATATCCTGAGGGGATTTTCTCTGCATCTGCTCCGGCCGGACTTTCTGGGCCTTCTTTATATTGCGCCGGGACTCACGCTCGGCCTGCTTTTGCTTGTCTGCCCAGAACTTCTGGAATTCCGGGTCATTTTCCATCTGCTGGGAGATGGACTGGGCCGAGGCGCCTTCCATGCCGTCGACGGCGGTGAAGATGTCCTCGGGGTTCTGGAAATCACCGTCCGCCAGATGATCCTTGTATTCACTCTTCCGGTCGAGCCGGATGGCGAAGCTGGCGTTCTGCCGGGTGTCGGCCGCCTTCAGGAAGGCGAGCAGACCCCAGGACGCGATCATGCTGGTTCCTCCGGATGAGAGGAAGGGGAAGGTGACGCCGGTCAGCGGCAGGATATCCACGGATCCGAGTACATTAAGGGTCGTCTGGAAGACGAACAGGGTGGCCGTGGAACAGGCCGCGATGCTGTAATAGGTGGAACGTCCCGCCGCGATGGAGCGGAAGGAGAACACGACCAGTGTAATGATGCAGAAGACGGCAAGGACCGCGATGATCAGGCCCCATTCTTCCGCCAGCATGCCGAAGACCAGGTCGGTGCCGGCGCCGAAGAGATTGCCGAGATTTCCTTCGCCCGCGCCAAGACCGGGCAGGCCGCCGCTTGCGGTCGCGGTCATGGTCTGTACCTGCTGATAGCCACCCTCGGTCGCATAGTCCCAGGCATGCCGCCAGGTCTCAAACCGGCCGGCAACGTAGGGACGGAACCGAAGGACCATCAGGCCCATCAGGCCGGCTGCGCCCAGGATCAGGAAGAGCTTGGTGAAGTCGCCGGACCGCAGGAAGGAGATGACCAGGAAGGTGACGAAGAAGATGATCGCCGTTCCGAAGTCGCCCATCATCGCCAGGCAGCCCAGGCAGAACACACTGAAGCCCATGAAGATGTACAGGCTCCGTTTCTCCTGCAGCTCGTCCAGCGTCGCCGCGCCGACGTAGATGAATACGATCTTGACCAGCTCGGATGGCTGCAGGGAGAACCCGCCGATGTGAATCCAGTTCTGCGCGCCATTGGTGACCTCGCCGAACAGGAGATTGATCAAAAGCAGGAAGCCGCTGATCCCCAGCAGCAGGTAAGTGACCTTCTTGGTCCGGGTCAGGTCCCGCAGGTACCAGCACAGGAAGAAGAAGACCGCAACGCCCAGGCAGACGCAGATGGCCTGCTTGAGGACGCCGTCGCTTGTATAGTTGTAGGAAATGGTGACCGCCAGACTCAGGGTCGAGAGGAAGAAAGCGATGATCTCCATCTCGAAACCGTTGCGCCGGAAGGCCCGCATCAATATGACATAGAACCACATCAGAGCGCACAGCAGCGCAAAGGCAGCGATGATCTGCCCCGAGAAATCCTCATCCAGTGCGATGTTGAACTGAATGACCGTCAGGAACTGAAAGATGGTCAGCATGACCAGGGAAGGCCAGGGGGAGACCGGATGGGTCCGGCGCTTTCTCCGCTCGACGTTGGCCAGGCGTTCCTTGAGGCTGACCGGGTAGAGCTCGAAGTCCTCGCCGCCGATGGTGAGCTGATCGCCGCCCTTGAGCTCGGTCGGCTCATAGACGCGTACGCCGTTGATGTAGGAGCCGTTCTTGGAGTTCAGGTCATGGTAGCGCCAGGTGCCGCCAGCATCCCGGATCAGAGTCGCGTGGCTGCGGGAGACGCTGGACAGGTTCAGGATGATATCGCATCCGCGCCCGCGCCCGATCAGGTTTTCCCAGTGGGTGAGGGGGACGCTGCTGCCGTCGGGGCAGCGCAGGTAGGCCCAGATCTCCGACGGGTTGCGCATCTTGAGCAGCGACAGGAGCTGGTGCATCAGAATCAGCACACCAAGACCCGCGCAGACCCAGCGCACCCCGGTGGTAAAGTACAGATTGATATATTCAAGCATTGTTGATGATTCCATAGATTAAGTCCTTCTATATGTGCCTATATGTGCTGCAGCAGGATCGCGTGCATCGGGATCGTGATGATGCACATCAGCGTAGTCATCATGACCCCGGCGGAGGCGAAGTTCACATCTCCGCGGTAGCGTTCGCTGAGGATCACGGAAAGCATCGCGCAGGGCATGGCTGCCTGCAGGACGATGACGGAGGCCAGCAGCGTTCCGGTGCCGATGGTCAGCTTGATGATGGCAAGCGCGATCAGCGGGAACACGATCAGCTTGATCAGGCAGACCAGGTAGGCGTGGCCGCAGGCGAAGAGGTCCCGAATCCTGACGCGGGCCAGGTGGGAGCCGACGACGATCATGGCCAGCGGGCTGGTCACGCCTCCGATCCGCTCCATGGGAGCGCCGATCACATCGGGCAGCGTGATGCCGCAGATATACAGGGTGAGTCCGATCAGCACGCCGATGAAGCAGGGGTTGATCAGGCCCTTCAGCGTCTGGACGAAATGCATGTCCTCTCCGGTGGCCCCGTTTCGAATCAGGGTAATGCCGATGGTGAACATGAAGATATCATAGGAAGAATCGCAGAGCGCGCCGTAGAAGACGGCCTCGCTGCCGAGCAGTCCGTTCAGGACGGGGAGCCCGATGAATCCGGTATTGCCGAAGACCAGCATGAATGCGAAGATGCCGGCCCGCTCCGGGGGCAGCTTCACGATCTTCGATACGATCTTCGACACGATCAGAGCCGCGATCACCGCGCCGAGGAAAATCAGCACGACGGCCTTGCAGTTGTTCAGCACCTGCATGGAGAACTCCATCTGCATCGCAGTGATGACGAGACAGGGGTAGGTCACGCAGGTGATCAGCGAGGACATACCGGCCGTATGCTGGGAATTCAGGATTCCGAGTTTGGTCACGATATACCCCGGAAGAATGATAATGAACGTTTTGGCAAGCGCTGCTATGATATCTAAGGTGGCCAGACTTTGCATAAATAACCTTTCCGTGAAATGTACAAAGAATGTACATATACAATTATTGCACGAATTAAGGGAAAATGATAGTATAAAAGAAGATTTTTTGGGAAGTAGGTGTAGCGGAAGACATCGATGAAAGCCAGGGGAATTCCGGTCAACAATAAGGACTACTCGCAGCCGATCATGCGCATTTTCCTGCGCTATTTTCGGCCGCACTGGAAGCTGTTCGCGCTGGATCTTTCCTGCGCGCTTCTTGCGTCCCTGATCGATCTGGCCTTCCCGCTCGTCGCGCGGCATGGCATGTACCATCTTCTGCCGGAGCACGCCTACGAAGCATTCTTTCTGATCATGGCCATTTTCGTGGTCGCATTTCTCGCCAAGGCGGCTCTCCAGTTCATCATCACCTACTGGGGGCACATGTTCGGCGTCCGCGTGGAGGCCGACCTCAGAGAAGACCTCTTCGTTCACATTCAGTCCCTGGACTTTGAATTCTTTGACCGTAACCGGACGGGCCAGCTGCTGTCCCGGATGACAGGAGATCTGTTTGAGATCACAGAGCTGTCCCACCACGGGCCGGAGGATCTCTTCATCGCCGGCGTCACCATCATCGGAGCCATTATCATCATGTTCACCATCCAGTGGAAGCTGGCGCTGGTGATCCTGATTTTGCTGCCGATCTTTCTGGGAATCGTCCTGCTCTGCCGCAGGAGGATGGTGCTGACATCAAAGAGGGTCAAGGTGAAGCTGGCCGAGATCAACGGGGAAATCGAATCCGGGCTGTCCGGGATCCGGACATCCAAGGCCTTCGCCAATGAAGCGGCAGACTATAATAAGTTCGCGGACGCCAACGACCAGTTCAAGACGGCCAAGTGCGACAACTACAAGGCCTTCGGCCAGTTCAACTCTTCGCTGGAATACTTCATGAGCATCATGCCGGTGGCGGTCATGGCCTTTGGCGGATGGCTGATCATGAAGGACCAGATGAATTACATGGACCTGATCACGTTCTACCTTTATATAAGCACCTTCATCAACCCGATCCGCAAGCTGGGCAACTTCATGGAGACCTTCATGAACGGCTGGGCGGGCCTGACCCGGTTCGTCGGGATCATGCGCCAGCAGCCGCAGGTGGTGGATGCAGAGGACGCCCTGGTTTTGGATGAGGTGAAGGGGCAGATCGATGTGGAGAATGTGTGGTTTGCCTATGAAAACCGCAGAGAAGGCGCTGAGGACGACCGGGATGTGCTGCAGGGAATCGACCTGCACATTGCGCCCGGGGAGACGGTTGCGATCGTGGGGCCTTCGGGCGGCGGCAAGAGCACGCTCTGCCAGCTGATCCCCAGATTTTATGATGTGGATGAGGGCAGCATTTCCATCGACGGCACGGACGTGCGGCAAATCAGCAAGAGTTCGCTTCGCAGGAACATCGGGGTGGTGCAGCAGGACGTATTCCTGTTCGCGGATACGATCGCGGAGAACATCCGCTACGGCAATCCCGAGGCTTCGGAGGAAGAAGTGCACCGGGCGGCGAAGGCGGCTGAGATCTACGATGACATTATGGCCATGCCGGATGGATTTGATTCCTACGTAGGCGAGCGCGGCGTTCTCCTTTCGGGCGGACAGAAGCAGCGCATCTCGATCGCCCGCATTTTCCTGAAGAACCCGCCGATCCTGATTCTGGATGAGGCGACATCGGCGCTGGATACGGTGACGGAAGCCCGGATTCAGGGCGCCTTTGACCGGCTGGCGGAGGGCAGAACCAGCATCATCATTGCCCATCGCCTATCAACGATACGAGATGCGGACCGGATCATCCTGATCGATGACGGACAGATCCGGGAGGAAGGAACACATGAGTCACTGATGCGTCTGAACGGGCAGTACGCGGAACTTTACAGGTTCGGCGGACGCTCGGAGGATGCTTGAGTTTATAGATTATAACAGCACGGATCACAGTATGTTAGGAGGAAACGATGCTTTACGGCGAAAAAAACAAAGAGAAACTAAGGAGTATGGCGTTCGGGTACGGCTCCAAGGAGAAGGGGTCTGTCATCCCCAAGTACCGGCTGAATGAGGAGTCCATCGATGCTGAAGCAGCCAAGGCGCTGATCGAAAATCAGCTGCTGGACGAGGGCAACTCACGGCTGAATATGGCGACCTTCTGCCAGACCTACATGGAAAAGCAGGCCATCGAGTTAATGAGCGAGACTCTGGACAAGAACGCGATCGATAAATCCGAGTATCCGCAGACGGCGGAACTGGAGAACCGGTGTGTCAACATCCTGGCCCACCTGTGGAATGCGCCGAAGAAGTCCGATTATCTGGGAACTTCCACCGTCGGATCCAGTGAAGCCTGCATGCTGGCCGGAATGGCGATGAAGTTCCGCTGGAGAAACCAAGCCAGGGAAAAGGGCATGGACGTTCTGACCAAGAAGCCGAACCTGGTCATCAGCGCAGCCTACCAGATCTGCTGGGAGAAGTTCTGCGTTTACTGGGACGTGGATATGAGGGTCATCCCGGTGACAAGGAAAAGCCTGACTTTGGATCTGAAACATGTCATGGACTATGTAGATGAGTACACGATCGGTATCGTCGGCATCCAGGGCACGACCTACTCCGGGGAATATGATGACATCAAGGGGCTGGACGCTCTGGTCGGGAAATACAACAAGGCGCATCCGGACCGTCCGGAACTGGTGATCCATATCGACGGCGCCTGCGGCGGCATGTTCACGCCGTTCACAGAGCCCGACCTGGAATGGGACTTCCGCCTGCCCAATGTCGTCTCGATCTCAACCTCGGGACACAAATACGGTCTGACCTATCCGGGCGTCGGCTGGGTCGTATGGAGAGACCGGAAGTATCTGCCGGAAGAGCTGATCTTTGAAGTCAGCTACCTGGGCGGACATATGCCGACCATGGCCATCAACTTCTCCCGCAGCGCCAGCCAGATCGTGGGCCAGTACTACAACTTCCTGCGCTTCGGCCGCCAGGGCTACAGCCACATTCACCTGAAGACCCAGGAGATCTCCAGTGTCATCGGCGAGCGCATCGAGCATACAGGATTGTTCGAGCTCTACAATCACGGCTCCCGGATGCCGATCGTCTGCTATAAGCTGAAGGAGCACGCCAAGTATAAGGACGGCACCCCGGTCGTCTGGAACCTGTATGATCTGTCTGACCGCCTGCGCATGCACGGCTGGCAGGTTCCGGCCTATCCGCTGCCGGACGGCGCCGAGGAAGTGACCGTACAGAGAATCGTCTGCCGCGCTGACCTGACCTTTAACCTGGCAGAAGCATTCGTCACCGACTTCCGGGAATGCCTGGAGGATCTCAAGCATGCGCACGTTCTCTGCAACGAAGAGAAGAGAGGCTCCTACGGCTTCACCCATGGAGGTCATTCGCTTAGAGCCGTCAGGAAAATGGTCGAGGGAACTGACGTCGGCAGAATCCTTCAGCCGACGGAAAGCACCAGGGCGATCGTGAAGAACGCGATCGACGGCGCAAGCGCGATCAAGGATGAATTCCAGGAGCTGATCCTTACCGAGAAACATTTTGGGGAGTAATAAGGATTGATTGGCAACCATAGGGTTCTGTGATTTTCTGCGGAAACGAATGGTTTTTTTGCGAACTCGAATGGATTTCGGCCGAACTCTGCAAAACAGGCCAAATCGTGAGGCGGATGCAGAGTTTCGCGACAGAGAAATGGCAATAAATGGAAGAACTCTACAGAATAGCTTCAAACAGGGATATTTTGCAGAGTTGACGCAGTTTTATGCCGGAATATCGGAGGCGTACTCTGCGGAAGGCGTTCAAAAAGAGCTGTTTTGCAGAGTTGACGGGTTTTCTGAAGGGTTTCGTGAAATGAACTCTGCAGGATTCCCCAAAAAGGACCTGATCCGCAGAGTTCATGGGCAGCGAGATTCTGCCGAACTTGTTGGGGACATCGACACGTATAAAAGAGTATGAAAAAACGAAAGTTTTCAAGAACCGGCCTGGTTTTGGTCGGCTCGATGGTCATCTGTCTGCTGATCTGCCTGGCGGTGCTGATCCCGAGGGGAGGCGCCGGAGGGCCGGCGGCAGAGGATCTGAATGATGAGAATACGCCGGACCTGAAGACGGTCGTGCAGGAGGGCACGCCGCTCCTGATCTACGATAAGCGGCCGGAGGCGCAGGCTCTGCTCACGGCATACGAAGCCGGGGCGCTGGAAGAGGCCTGGGTGCAGATCGGAGCCGGCGAGAAAAGGCAGGTCACCACGCCATCCGAGGTGAAGGAGCTGTACCGGCTGCTGAAGAACGTCGTGGTAACGGGCGAGGCGCCGGACCCGCGTGAAAGCGAAGCGGCAGATGAAAGCGAAGCACCGGACGGAAACATCGAAGCGACCGCCCTGGGCTTCGTGCTGGCGGACGGCGATGAGTGCACCTATGTATTTGCTGGAAATGGCGTATTGGCAATAGACGATGCAACCTTCGCCATCACGGGCGAGAAGCCGCTTTTCGAGAAGCTCGAGAAGTTGAAATAAACACGCTGTACGGCCCCGGACAGGGGCCGAAGAAGGAGGAACCAATGAAGAAGTTTATCATGGAGCAGCCGTACCTGGACATCTTCCCGGAGTCGAAGATCGGCATTCTGGTCTGCAACGGGATCGATAACCACATCAAGGACGAGAACAAGTACGCGGATTTCCTGGCGGAGTGCCAGAAGGAAGCGCACAAGCATATCGAGAATCCGGAGTTCACCCAGAACCCGATCATCCGGACCTGGAGAGACGCCTTCTATAAGTTCAAGACCAAGAAGGGCGCGCGGTGTTCCATCGAAGCGTTGCTGAAGCGGGTTGCCAAGGGCAACCAGATCGGAACGATCATTCCTCTGGTCGACATCTATAACGGCATCTCCCTGAAGTACGGCGTGCCGATCGGCGGCGAGGACATCGACAAGTTCGACGGTGACAACCGTCTGACAGTCGCAGATGGAAGCGAAGAATTCGTGACCTACGGAAGCGACAAGAGCGAGCCGCCGTATCCGGGCGAAATCGTCTACAAGGACAATGCCGGCGCCATCTGCCGTTGCTTCAACTGGAGAGAGTCCGTACGCACCATGCTGACCGAAGACACGACCAACGCCTTCATGATCATTGAGACCGTGGCCGGCGAGCGCGACGATGTCATGGATGCAGCGCTCGAGGAGATGAAGGCCATGATCGAAGCGGAGCTTGGCGGAACGGTCACCAAGTACGTGGCCAGCGCTGAGAATCCGGAAGTTGTCATCGCAGACTAGCAAAGGCAGGACTGCCATGAGCAAACAGACCCCTCGCGGACGGCTGGACGGTCCGGCTGAAGAGAGAAAAGAAGAGAACAAGAAGCGGGCCATGAAGATGACGGTGATCTTCGGGATCGTCGCCCTCGTGCTGGTGCTCGCTATGATGGTAGAGGTTTACCTGTAAAGGAAGGCCCTGCCTTTGGGAAAGGAAAAAATTTATGTCCGTTAGAAAACGGCGGATCGTTGTGAAGGTCGGCACATCTACGCTGACCAACGAACTGGGCAACAGCGATCTGCAGAACATGGAAAAGCTGGCCCGCGTATTATCTGATATCCACAATCTTGGCAACGAGATCATCCTCGTTTCCTCCGGCGCCATTGCCGTGGGAGCCAATAAGATGCATCTGGACAGGAAGCCGGAGTCGCTTCGGATGAAGCAGGCGGCGGCCGCGGTGGGGCAGTGCGAGAACATGTTCCTGTACGACAAATTTTTCGGATATTACAACAAGACTGTGGCCCAGATTCTGCTGAACGCCGAGGACATCCGGCAGGAGGAGAAGAAGGAGAACCTTTCGAATACCTTTGAGGCGCTGCTGGAGCAGGGGATCATCCCCATCGTCAACGAGAACGACTCGGTCAGCTACACCGAGATCGAATCCGAAGAGAAGCTGTTCAGCGACAACGACGTCCTGTCGGCGGTGGTCGCGGTTCTGACCAGAGCGGACCTGCTCGTGATTCTTTCGGATATCGATGGCTTCTATGACAGCGATCCGAGGTTCTATAAGAACGCGAAACTGATCGACCGGATCGAAGAGATCGATGAGTCGACCTACAAGCTGGCCGGCGGAGCCGGATCCCGCAGGGGAACCGGCGGCATGCGCACCAAACTGCAGGCGGCGGAGCTGGCCACTTCGCAGGGAACGGCAACACTTGTAACCAACGGCGGACGGCCCGAGGTCATGTACGATATCGTCGGCGGCAAGAAGGTGGGGACCCTGTTTGCCGCGAAGAAATAAAAAGGGGAGGAAATTATGCTGACACTGGAGAGAGCGAGAGAACTGAACGATACGATGGTTACGGAGGACCACCTGAAGGTGCACGCGACCAACGTGATGGCGGCCATGGGCGCCATGGCAGAGCATTTCGGGGAAGATAAGGAACACTGGATGGCCATCGGTTATCTGCACGATTATGATTACGAGAAGTTTCCGGAAGAGCACCTGCAGCATACGGAGAAGGAACTGCTGGCCGAGGGCGTGACCGAGGAAGAGGTTCGGGCCATCCTGGCCCACGGCTACGGGATCTGCAACGAAGTGGAACCGGTGACCAATCTGGAGAAAAGCCTCTACGCGGTCGATGAACTGACCGGCATCATCAGCGCGTGCGCCCGCATGCGGCCGCACGGCATCACCGACCTGACCGTGAAGAGCTTCATGAAGAAATTCAAGGACAAGAAGTTCGCGGCCAAGTGCAACCGCGAGGTCATCAAGGACGGCTGCGAGCGGCTTGGCATGGAAGTGCGCGAGGTCGCGGAGATCTGCATCGAGGGCATGAAGCCTTATGCGGAAGAAATCGGTCTGCTGGGGACGGAGGCGTAGTCTGACCCCGGCCTAGTCCCGGCCGGAGCTCAGCACCATCAGGGCGATGATCGTGATGACCATGCCGACAAGTCCCGCCGGCGTCGGGATCTCGGTGTAGAGGAGCAGGCCCGCGATGAAGGCCGCGGTCGGCTCCGCGCCGGACTGAAGGATGGCAACTCTTCCGGCCTCTACATGCCGCATGGAGATGATGTAGGCGATCGAGGGCAGAATCGAGGTGCAGACCGACTGGACCAGCAGGAACAGACTGTGACCGAGGGGCGCTGCCGCGAGATAGCTGCCGAGCGCGCTCCAGTCCACGAAGATCAAAAGCAGGACAGACGCAGACAGCGACGACCAGAAGTTGATCGTGAAGGAATTGTAGCCTCTGACGGCGATCAGTTTTGACATAATGATAAAGATAGCGTTGCAGATCGCGGAAGTGATGCCCATGAGCAGGCCGAAGCTGCTGACGGTGAGCCCGCCGAGTCCGCCGGCTCCCCCGAGATCCGCGATTCCGCTGAGCAGCCCGCAGCCGAGCAGGGCGAGCAGCATACAGATCACCTTTTTACGGGTGATTTTTTCTTTGAATAAAACCGCGCTGATCAGCAGCACGAAGACCGGCGCCGTGCAGAGCAGGATCGCCGCAAGCGACAGGGACAGGTGCTCCACCGCGTTATTGTAGCAGATCATCAGGATCAGCGATCCGAAGACCGCGATGGCCAGGACGAAAGGATAATCCGCGAGGCGCATGCGGAGAAGGGAGCGGGGCTGCATGTCTGTGCCGGACTGTGAGTTCAGTCGCGCGGCTCCACCGTTTCGTCTGCGCCGGTCCGCGACCAGCAGGTAAAGCAGGCTGAGAAGGGTTCCCAGAGCGGTCCGGGTAAAGACGATGGTGGGGTTGTCCAGGCCTGCCTTTGTAAGTTCGCGCACGAAAATCCCGGCCATGCCCCAGCAGGCGCCGGAGAGGATCGGGAGCAAGATATAAAAAGATGTCTTGTTCATGGTCGTCATGTGTTTCACCATATCCCAGAACGAAGGTGGTGTCAAGGGAAACTGGCGATTACAGGAGCCGCATCCCGCCGCCGTATAATGAGCGTGCAAGGTAAACAAAAGGCGAACCACAGGAGGAAGGAACGATGACGAATACAGCAGGAAGGAAAATGATAAAGCAGACACTGGTCATCCTGATCATGGTCTGCATGGCAGCGGCAGTATCTCTTATGACAGCGGACAGCATTCATGCGGCGGCGACGAGTCCGAGCGCGGCGCCGACGATCAGTATGGGACAGAAGGTGTCGGGAAGCTTTACGAAAGATGAGAGCTTAGCAACGCATTATTACAAATTCCGTACCGGATCCAGCGCTGGACAGATTTACACGCTCAAAGGGGAATGTACTCCGTATTGCTCGGATGCCAGTAATCAAGGGGTGAGAATGTATCTGCTTGACGGCAATTATAATTATATTTTAACAGACCATCTGTCGAGTAGTATAAGGATGACCGGAGGATCTGCCGACAGCAGCACATTCCGTGATTTGAGAGCCAATACAGTTTATTATGTGATGGTCGAACACGAATGGGCTTGCAGTATTGGCCATCAGTATAACTTCACAGTCACATCCTCCGGCAATGGAGGAACGACCCAGACGCCGTCCATCGTCACTCCGAGCCTGAAGGTCGATAAGACGAGGATCATCTCGGCCGACGGGGACAACGTATACGTCACCGGAACAGTCAGCTACGCTTCCGGCCAGCTGGTTGGCGTCTTCGATTCCGACGCGAATCTCCTGTACAATTACGTCCAGTTGGGCAATTCCTACGGCAAAGAGTCTTTCAGGGTCCGGGTGCCGAAGCAATACATAACCGGGCAGTCCCAGACCTTTGTAATCAAGGCGATGGCGCTGAAGAACATCGTGAACTCAAGCAATACCGTCAAGATCACGGTAACCATCGGAAACGAATCAGCAGTTGAAAACGGAGGGTCAGGAGAAATCAGATATCTCGCTGCCGTAATAACGGTGGGCGGTTCTCAGTATGAACTGATTCAGGCGAGCGAGCTGGGCGGACCGAAGGCGACTCTGGTCAAGGCAAAGCGGGCTGGCACGGTTACCATCCCGGCCACGATCAAAAACGCAGGCAAGGTTTACCAGGTCAAGGGCATCAAGGCAGGCGCATTCAAGGGTAGCAAGGTAACGAAGGTGACGGTCAAGACCAAGAAACTGACCAGAGCTTCCGTGAAGAACAGCATGAAGGGCTCCAAGGTCAAGACCATCAAAGTCAAAGTTGGCAGCAAGAAGCTGAACAAGAAGTATGTGAAGATCTACAAGAAGCACTTCTCGAAGGCGAACTGCGGGAAAAAGATCAAGGTTAAGTAACTACGTGGATAATAGCAGCAGAAAGGAGTATGACGTATGGCACAAACACTAAAGAGAACCGGGGGGATTCTGATCATTGCGCTCATCGTGGCCTTTGCATTCTGCCTGGAGCCATCGATGGCGGCGACGAAGTCAATGAAAACCTACGGGGTGATCAAGACGGGGAACACAGCTTATTGCTGCGACGGAAACCAGATTTTCAAGGTGAACCTGAAGAAGAATACCAGAACCAAACTGACGAAATACGACTTGCCAATCGACGAAGGCGTGGATAAAATGAAGAAGAAGGACCAATACATCTACTTCATTAAATCCGACACGGAAACCAGCGCCATCTGCAGGGTAAATGTGAAAACGCGGAAAGCCCAGAAGCTGACAAAATCCAATTGGCTTGCCATCTCAGACTACGCCATCTCAGGAAAGAAGATTTACTACGGCGCGTACAACTGGGAGACGGATACATTCTCCAAGAAAGTCATGAAGCTGAACGGGAAGGGAGTCAAGTCCACCTCCTACAAGGCAAAGACAATCATGAAGGAGACCAACAAAAAAGGATACAAGGTGATCGTTAATTATAGCGATACCGGGATGAAGTCCTGGCTGAAGAAGCCAAGCGGAGAGAAGATTTTCCTGCAGGAGGTAAAAAACCAGTACTAAATGGTAAAGAAGTACGGACCGGCCGCACGCCGGTCCTTTTTCATTGGGCGGAAATCGGGCAGGGAAACTGCAGATTACAGATGCGTCTCTTCGGCGGTGTATACTCAGGCCATACAAAAGCAGAGCTAAGAGGAACAGGAGAAGTGACATGAAGAAGAGTATCGTAATAGTAATGTGTCTCGTGATTGCTGCCTTTGCAGCACTCATGATCAGCGCGCCGCAGCAGGCACACGCGGCCAGCACGGGCGAGTTGCTTTGCAGCGGGTTTGGAGAAGACGAGGGAGCGGTGGTCTCCGGCGACGGCCGAACCGTCGAGGCTGGCGGAGTCACCTACGATCTGAACGGGGGCGTCGCGCAGTGGGACGCGGAGGACGGCTGCTATCTGCTGCTGAGCTACGCCGGCGATGAGTACAGTGTCCTGGACCACTGGAATACAAAGGCAGATGACACCGGTCAGAGCTACGAGGAAGGCGGCGACGCGGGCGCGGTCTCCGGACAGACGCTGTACGCGATCTGGGAAGAATCCGACGCCGATGAAGAAGTTGTGGATGAGGACGCTTCTGACGAGGAAGAATTCACAGAAGAAGACGAAGAAGTCCTGGACGATGAGAGCGCAGAGTGGACCGATGAAGACGAGGCTGCGTATAGCGACGAGGACGAGGGTTGGACCGACGAGGAATGGTCTGAGGAAGAGTGGACTGACGAGGAATGGACGGACGTAGAGGACGGCGAGGAGGCTGACGCCTACGAAGACGAAACCTACGAAGATGAAACCTACGAAGATGAAACTGAGGTTGAGGAGACTGAGGCAACCGAGGAGGAAGAAGCGGTAGAAGAAGAGCCGGCTGAACCGGAAGTTGCTGAGGAAGAACCGGCAACGGAAGCCCAGAATCTGAGCGACAAGAAGAGCGAGCCCGCAGAGGAAACTGAGCCGGCCGCAGAGCCCGAGGAGGAGGCAACTGCCGAACCTGAGCAGCCGGCCGCAGAGACCGAGAAGTCTGCAGAGATCGAGAAGTCCGCAGAGAGCACCGAGCCTGCAGCTGAGCAGGCCCTTCCGCCAGCCCCGGTCATCAATAACGAGAACATCAACATCAACGATTACTCAGAGTACTCGACCTTCAACGACAACAGCGTAGTGCGGGTTATCTACAACACAAAGGTAGATGAACACTGGTACATGCACAAGCCGATGAGAATGAAGAAAGATGGCAAGCCGAAGAAGGACGAGCGGCTGAGAACGGCAGCCCTCGAGGAAGAGCCGGTACCCGAAGCAAAACCGGCCCCGCACGCAGTACAGACCGGGGACGACAGCGGCTGGATGATTTACCTGGCGGGCGTCCTGCTCTTCTCAGCACTGGCAACAGTGATCGTCATCCTGAGAAGGAGAGCCAGCACTCAAAGTTAGCATAAAGGGCAAGAAACTCTTGGCAAAACTGTTAAATCATGGTAATATCTTCTTGAGAGATTAATAGAACAGGGGGGTATTACCATGAAGCACAAGGAGTACAGATTGAACATCGAGGCGGTCATCCAGTCCCTGCACGATGCGCTTATGGTACCGCGTGACTATACCGCGGCAGTCACGCGGCTAACCAATACGATCAACCGTCTGCCAAAAGGGCGGATCCAGATCATTCACTCACACAACGGGGTTTCGTTCTATCTAAAAGACAAATACCTGCGGAAACGTTCAGAACTCGTGTATTCCCTGGCGCGCAAGCGATATTGCGAAACCGTGCTGCAGGTAATCACATCAGACACGAATCGAGAGGAAGCGTTTGAAACTCTGGAAGAATTAATAAGGGACTTCGCGCTGGGAAATCTTAACTTGGCGAGAATCCTGCTGACCTCACAGCAATATAAGTGGTTCTTTGGCCGCTACGAAAAGAAACCTTTTGTCAAGGAGCAGACTGCTGAGGTTCTCACTATTCCGCAGGGGGACACTGTCCGTTCCAAATCGGAGCAGCGTATCGGAATCGAGTTGCACAATTATGCGGCTCCCTGTCACTACGAGGAGGAACTGTATCTCAATGTACAAAAGCTGGTCCGCTCTCTGATATCAGAATTGCGGGAGCGGAACCAACTTCCGGAGACACTCTATGCATATCAAGGCTACACCTGCGTCTGGAATGTTCCTGCCGAGCTCAGCTGGATGAACGCTCCCGGATCGATCTGGCGAAGCTACGATGACCGAACCGGATGCGTCCAGCTTTACCCGGACTACACGATCATGCTTGCAGATGGGAGCCTCCTCTACTGGGAACACGAAGGCGTGCTGTACCAGTTTCGTTATAGAAAAAACGCCCTGGAACGCATTGAGGTCATCCGCCTGGCAGGACAGATCCCCAGGACAAGGATCATCGAAACAGATGAAGCGGAGGCAAATGATACTGAGACCCTGCGCGAGATCATCCGAAGCAGAATCCTTCCTTATCTCTGGTTCTAAAAATACAGATAACGAACTTTCGAGGTTTCATAGCTCAAAAGCAGGGCAAACCTCGAAAACTCCTTCCCGCAAAGGCAGGTCAATCCTTCGGAAACATTTAAATTCGAGGTTTCATGCTGCTGAGGGCGGCAGAACCTCGAATTTAAGAAAGTTAACCAGTTTAGAACAGTTCATATCCGGGCACACGGGAAGGACTTTCCGAGGTTAGGGTCCCTTGGAGAGGCAAAAACCTCGAAAGTTCGTTTTTTCCGAAGGCTCGACCTTGCGAGCCCAACCGCCTACAAACTTACCTCTTCATAGTAATTCTCCGACCGGGTCAGGGTTGCCTGCGGTGCCGGATCGAGCGGGTGGCCTTCCAGGCCCAGGATTTTTTCGGGCGGGATCCAGGGACGGTCCTGAATGCCGCTGGTCTCCTGGTGGGTCAGGTAGCCTTTGTAGCAGGTAAGGCTTCTGCGCAGGAAGCCATCCTTTGCGCAGGCGCCGGCGACGCCGTTCTTGATGATACTTCTGAAGTGCGGGAGCACGGAGGCCGCGTAGGATACGGAGGTAGAGCCCGCGATGGCGCCCGGGATGTTGCTCACGCAGTAGTGGACGACGCCCTCTTCGATATAGGTTGGATCGTCGTGGGTCGTCTCATGGAAGGTCTCGATGCAGCCGTAGTCGTTGCTGATGTCGCAGATGACCGAGCCGCGGCGCATGGAGGCGACCATCTTGCGGTCGATCATGTACTCGGTCGCGTCCTTGGGCCAGCGGACGGAGTTAATGACCAGGTCCGTGGTCGGAAGAGCCGCTTCCAAGTTGTAGCGGTTGCAGATCATGGTCGAGATCTTACCATTATATTTGCTGCTGATGTCGCGCAGGATACCGACGTTGATGTCGGCCACCGTGACCTGACAGCCCATGTTAACGAGCACTTCGATGGCAGCCTTGCCGACGATGCCGGCGCCGCAGACGATGGCCCGTACGCCCGGCGCTCCCGCCAGGCCGGATGCGAACTTGCCGGACCCGCCGTGGTTCGACATCATGGCCCAAAGGCCCATGAACGCGCCTGCCTTTCCGGCGGCTTCGCAGTTGGGCGAGCCGAACCGGTGGGAGTCTTCCGCGGTGAAGGCGATGACCTTCTTCTCGAGCAGGGCGTCGACCTCGGCCTTGTGCGCGGCCGGATGGATGCAGGTGTAGATGATCTGACCCTCGCGGAGCAGCCCGTACTCGCTCTCCTCGATCTCCTTGACCTTGGCCACGAAATCGCAGCCAGCCCAGATCTCCTCATTGGTCTCTACGATGATTCCGCCTGCCTTTGCATAGTCTTCGTCGTCGAAGCCCGCCTTGTAGCCGGCCCCGCTGCAGACGTACACTTCATTTCCGTCGGCGACCAGCGTGCCCACCTCGGTCGGGGTGGCAATCACGCGGAACTCGCCGTTCTTGATATCCCTCAAAATTCCGAACTTCATTGATCTTCCCTCCTATAATGACCTCATTTTATCACAGCAGCGCGGCACTTGTCTATCGCATGCAAAGGCAGGGAAATCCCGGATTACAGATCCGCCCGCCCGGGACCGTATAATGAACATGCAAGACGAACCATATGATAGTAAGGATAAAGAGAGTATGGTATAATGACCGGGAAGAAAAGGACTGAAAAACCAAGCAATATGAGATACAGAATCGAAGTTTCCGGGTTCAGCGTGAAAGGTCCCTTTCGGCGGAGAAACGAGGACAACCTGCTCTGCGGAGGGTCCTGTCTTCCGGCGGGGCACGGGGACCGGGACATGATCGAAAGCGTTCAGATGTCGCCCGATGGGCGATGGCTGGCGGTCTTTGACGGGGTCGGCGGTGAGGCGAAAGGGGAACTCGCATCCCATCTTGCAGCACAGTGGCTCGCGGAGAACGAGGCCGGATCTCTGGACGCGGCGCAGGCGGCAGCTGCCATGAACGGAGCCGTCTGCAGGAAGGCGGACCAGGAGAAGATCCGGAGAATGGGCACGACGGTCTGTGCGCTGCAGTTCGGACCGGACGGAGTCAGCGGCTTCAACGTAGGCGACAGCAGATGTTACCGGCTGAGCGGACGGAGAATGGAGCGGCTCTCAAAGGATCACGCAAGGTATGCCGGAAGCCCGCAGCACAGGCTGCTGACCCAGTATATCGGGATTGAAGAATCCGCCTTTCTGATCACCCCGCACGCCTTTTGCAGGGACTACGAAGACGGAGATCTTTACATGCTGTGCACGGACGGGATCACAGATGTGATCATGGATCGAAAAATCAAAGACCTGCTGCAGGCGGATACCAGCCTCGCGCAAAAGCTGGACACACTCAGAAGCAAACTTGAGAAGCGGGGGACGCCGGACAACGCGACGGTGCTCCTGGCCAGAGTAAAAAGAATCGCGTAGAAGACATCCGGAAGGTCAGATAACCATGGCAAACGAAAACTATTTTGAAGAATTTGACTGCACGCACTCCATTCGGGACTATGAGTTCACGAGGAGGGCGGTACACGAAATGAACCGGATCCTGGATTCGGAGACCTTTGCGGACATGGATGCGGAGGAGATCTTCCGCTATCTGACCGAGGAAATGTCGATCGTCGTGTTCAGCGATTACCTGAAGCGGTATCTGTATGAGCTCGCTGAGATCGAGGAACCATTCAGCACCATTCCGGACGAGGTATACGTCGACATCATCAGAGAATCCTTTCGAGAGCACCATGCTCCCTTCTCCTTTGCGCCGACCACGACCAAGCCGACCGCTATCGTAAAGCGCTGGCTGAAGCAGGCTGCTTCCACGAGGGAGACCGTGTTTCTGCTCGGCTTCGGCCTTCGTATGCCGGATACGGATGTGGATAACTTCCTGCAGAAGGTGCTGATGGAGGAGTCCTTTGATTTCGGCGACCCCCGGGAGTGCATCTTCTGGCACTGTTTTCACAACGATCTCCCCTACGCCAAAGCGAAGGAGTACATGGATCTGTACGAAGCGATGCCGGAGGAAGGGGAGATGAACCAGTCTCTCTGGAAGTTCATGAGCGTCAATCCCTGGATGTATCTTCCCAGTGAGGAACAACTGCCCCTGTATCTGGAGCAGCTGAAGCTATATAATAAGAAGGCGGGAAGCAGGACAGTCGCGGCAGAGGAATTCCTGCTTTTGTATGAGGATGCCTGCAGGATCGTGGGCAACATCCTGTCCTGCGGCAAAGGCGACGACATCACGCCTGCGGATGTGGAGAAGGTCCTGTGCAGCGGCATCCCGGTTACCGAATCAGGCAACATCATGAAGATGTCCGCCTCGATCCTCAGCCGGCAGTTCGACCAGAAACGGATGAGCCGGCAGCGGATCACGGGAATCCTGAACGGGAAGATCGCGGTGGAGCGGTTCGATCTCGTCACCCTGCTCTTTCTGCGGTATGCGGAGGAGGTCGAGCCCGACTGGCCGGCGGAGCGGTACATGCGCTACATCGACGAGATCAACGGAATCCTGGGCCGGTGCGGTATGATGGACATCTACCCGGTGAACCCGTACGAGGCCTTCGTCCTGATGTGCCTGCTGTCAGATTACCCGCTGGCCACCTACGCGGAGGTGTGGGAGCAGTCCTACTCCTGAGGAAAACCACGGATTACAGAGGCAGGCTCGACAAGGTGTATAATCTCATCATAGAGAGTGTGTGAATAGAAGGAGGCAACTATGAAAACAGACAGGAACACGAAACTGAAACGGAGACTGGCGCTGATCATCGGCATGGTCATGGCCCTTTCGATCTGCACGGCGGCGCCCGCCATGGCCAAGACCAAGACCATGACGGCCTATGGAGATGTATACAAAACAGGGAAAATCGTCTACTGCGCATCCGGGATCGGAGTGCACAAGGTGAACCTGAAGACGGGAAAGGTGAAAAAACTGGCATCCGGCTACTGCAGTTATGGTATGAAGAAAAAGGGAAAGTATCTCTATTACCAGAATTGCTATCCCATCAACTCCGATTTGTGCAGAGTGAACATTTCAACGGGCAAGAAAAAAATCCTTGCAAAACAAATTGATGTGTACGCGATTTCGAATAATAAAATATACTACACGAAATGGGTCAATGGCAATTCGACATTGGCCAAGAGGGTCATGTCTCTGAACGGGAAGAATAAAAAGAAAACGACGGTGAACGCAAAGCAGAAATACAGGGTGTCCAATGCGAAAGGCTACTCAGTGGTATCGAAGTGCATCCGTGATTATGAGTTCAAGTTCTGGCTGAAGACGCCGTCCGGAAAGAAGTACTATCTTGGTAAAGGAGAAGTTTGGTAAGGAGGCAACTATGAGAACAGAAAAGAACACGAAACTGAAGCGGAGACTGGCGCTGATCATCGGCATGGCTATGGCCCTTTCGATCTGCACGGCGACGCCTGCCATGGCCAAGACCAAGACCATGACGGTCTATGACGAAGTGTATAAGACAGGGAAGATCGTCTACTGCGCATCCGGGCTTGGCGTACATAAGGTAAACCTGAAGACCGGGAAAGTAAGGAAGCTGGCATCCGGGAACTGGTCCTCATCCATGAAAAAGAAAGGAAATTATCTCTACTACCAGAACAACTATGCCATGAGCGCTGATCTGTGCAGGGTGAAGATTACGAACGGAAAGAAAAAGACGCTGGCGGAGAATGTCGCAGAGTATGCAATTGTAAAGAACAAAATCTATTATACAAAGCACGATGAGCAATGGGAAAACATGTATAAACGGGTCATGTCCATAAATGGGAAAAATAAAAAGAAAACGAGTGTGAAAGCGAAGATGAAGAACAAGAGATCCAACGCCAAGGGCTATAGGATCATCCAAAAGTACGTCAACGATAGCGGTGTCATAAAGTTCTGGCTGAAAACGCCGTCCGGGAAGAAATACTATCTGGGGAAGGGAGTACGCTACTAGGGATGAAACTGGAGAAACTGCTGGACTACTTTAACAACACAGACACCATTGGCGAAAACCCGAAGATGATCGAGCTGATGCGGTATTACAGCCGCCAGGCGCAGAAGATCACCATGAAAATCAACACAGAGTATCATGAGCCCGAGGAGCTGGCAGCCCTGTTTTCCGAACTGATCGGAAAACCCGTGGGAGAGAACTTCGGGCTCTTCCCGCCTTTCTATACGGACTTCGGCAAGAACATTACGATCGGCAATCAGGTGTTCATCAATGCAGGCTGCAAATTCCAGGACCAGGGCGGCATCTACATCGGCGATGGCGCCCTGATCGGTCACGGCGTGGTCCTCGCGACCCTGAACCATGACCTGGATCCGACAAAGCGTCAGTCTCTCCATCCGGCGCCGATCCGCATCGGCAGGGGCGTCTGGATCGGGGCGAACGCAACGGTCACAGCCGGAGTGTCCATTGGCGATCACGCGGTCATCGCAGCCGGTGCCGTGGTCACAAAGGACGTCCCGGCGGATACCATCGTCGGAGGCGTGCCGGCGAAAGTGATCAAAAGGATCGACGAGTAGAGTTCGGAAATCCTCAAACTTCTTGTTCCATTTTTCGCTCCCCTGGAGTATCATAATAGACAGAATATTGTCACAATATGGTGAACCAGGAGGAGAGTATGTCAACACTGATCAAAAACGGCATCATCGTCACAGCGGACGGTGAGCAGAAGGCGGACCTGTACATGGAGGGCGAGAGCATCGTCGCCATCGGTGCAGGTCTTTCCTATGAAGCGGACGAGACCATCGACGCCGAAGGCAAGTACATCCTGCCGGGCGGAGTGGACCAGCACGTCCATTTTTCTTTTACCTACAAGGGCAGCAAGACCCGCGGCTTCGAAACTTCCAATGCGGCGGCGGTCGGCGGCACCACGACCCTGATCGAGTTCGTCAACCAGGAGAAGGGCCGTGGTCTGGTCGAGACCATCGACGACTACCGGAAGACCGATGCAGAGGGCATCGCCATGGTCGACTACGCCTTCCACAGCGTCATGACCGACCCGCGCGATGAGGTCATCGAGGAGATTCCGGATCTTGCAAAGGCAGGCTACCCCACGATGAAGCTCTTTATGGCGTATAAAGGGCAGTTTTTCCATGCGGACGATGACGCGATCCTGAAGGCCCTGCAGAAGGGAAAGGAAGCTGGCGTCACGGTCATGGTCCATGCGGAGAACGCGGACATGATCGACGTCCTCACAAAGCAGCTCATCGCAGAGGGCAAGACAGGCCCTTATTATCACGCGGTCAGCCGGCCGCCGGTCGTTGAGGCCGAGGCGACCCGCCGGGCCATCTATCTGGCGGAACTTGCGGACGCCCCGCTCTACGTAGTCCACGTCACCTGCAAAGAAGCCCTGGCCGAGGTCAAGGCGGCTTATCAGAGAGGACAGCGGATCTTCGGCGAGACCTGCGCCCACTATCTGGTCCTGGATGAATCGGACCTGGCCAGACCTGATTTTGAAGGAGCAAAATACGTCTGCTCGCCGGCCCTCAGGACCGAGGAGCACAGGGAGGCCCTCTGGGAGGCCGTCGACCGGAAGTGGCTGAACGCCATCAGCTCCGACCACTGCGGCTTCGACTACGCCGAGCAGAAGCACATGGGCTTCGGTGAGGGCAAGTCCTTCGCGGACATCCCGAACGGCGCCCCGTCCCTGCAGAACCGTCTGAACATTCTCTGGACCTACGGCGTCTGCGAGGGCCGCATCAGCCGCAGCCGCCTGGTCGACCTCTACGCGACCACCCCGGCCAAGGTCAACGGCCTGGAGAAGAAGGGCCAGCTCGCGCCGGGCTTTGACGGCGACGTCGTCATCTTCGACCCCGCCTACGAGGGCGTCATGTCCTACAAGACCAACCTCGAGGGCGTCGATTTCTCCCCGTTCGAGGGCTTCGCGCAGAAAGGCAGGCCCGAGACCGTCTTCCTCCGCGGCCAGAAGATCGTAGAGGACGGCAAGTACATCGGCCAGAAGGGCCAGGGCAGATTTATCCCGGGCAAGCCGTTCGGCGCGGCGTATAAAAGGTAGATTAAGTATGGCGCCGGCTTTTGGGGCAGAAGGAACTTTCGAGGTCTATCCCTTTCAGAGGGGGGAAAACCTCGAATTTTCCATCATCCAAAGGCAGGCCAGCTCCTGGATTCGAGGTTTTGGTGGTGCCAGAGATGCTAAACCTCGAATATGCTCAGAGAGAACGGCTAATTAGACGCAGGAATTGAAGGGCTTACGAGGTTTACCCGTTCCTGCAGGGCCCAAACCTCGAAAGTTCGTTATGAGCGAGGACGAGGATGCAGAGATGAAGATCAACGAAAAACGATTGCTCGACAACCTGCGCCATCTGAGGGAATTTACCGATACCCCGGGAGATGGAGTGACCCGGTTTTCCTATGGGGCGCAGGATGCCAGAGCGAGAGACTACATAGTGAAACGGGCGCAAGCTGCCGGTTGCAGCGTGCAGACCGATGATGTCGGCAACATCCGAATCGGGCTGGGGACGAATGTCCCCGGCCGACCGGTGATCCTGTGCGGATCCCACATCGACACCGTCAGAAACGGCGGCTGGCTGGATGGAATCTACGGCGTATGCAGCGCTCTGGAAGTACTGGAGACGCTGGCGTCAGGAGGCGGAGCTGAACCAGGGACGGAGCCGGACAGCGCTGGAGGAGCGGCCCCGTTGGGCTACGAAATGGTCATCTTCGCCGAGGAGGAGGGCTCAAACTTCGGCTCGACCATGACCGGCAGCAAGTTCATCACCGGAAAGTACGGGGAAGACGATCTCGACGAGCTGACGGACGATGCAGGCCGGACGCTGCGGCAGGTGCTCGCGGACTGGCGGGCGTGCCCGGCCGAGGACACGGAACCTGATGCGGCCGCGGACACCGGTGCGGCGCCGGACCTGAAGAGCGATCCGGAATCGGCCGCGTCGCTCACCGTTCCCTGGGATCTCTCGGGGTACGCCGCCATGCTGGAGCTGCATATCGAGCAGGGCCCGGTGCTGGAGCGCACCGGGGTCCCCATCGGGATTGTGGATTCCATCTTCGGCATGCGGGTCATCGAAGTCACCCTGCAAGGGGTCGGCAACCACGCCGGGGCAACCCCGATGAAAGAGAGATTCGACGCGCTATGTACCGCATCCGAATGCATCCTGGCGGCGGAGCGGATCGTGAAGGATGACCCGGAGGAGCGGACGGTCGTGACCGTCGGTAAGATGGAGGTGCAGCCAAACTGTTCCAATGTCATTCCTGAAACGGTGAAGTTTGCTGTGGAGGTCCGGGACAGGGATGCGGACGAAATCGACGGCAACATGGACCGGATCATCGGGGAGATCCGAAAGATCTCAGAGACCCGGGGCGTGCAGTGCGAGATCCGGGAGCACTCCAAGTCTTCGCCGCTTCACCTGAGCGAGAAGATGATCCGGGAGATTTGCACGGCGGCGGAAGGCTTAGAACTTCCCTATAAGGTCATGAACAGCGGTGCTGTCCACGACGCCTGTATGATCGCGGAAGCCGGCGTTCCGACCGGGATGATCTTTGTTCCGAGCATCGGCGGCAGAAGCCATGTGCCGGAAGAAGACACAGACGAAGCGGATCTGGCAAAGGGGGCCCAGCTTTTGCTCGATGTGGTGGAGCGGCTGCGCTGAACGCCTGAGATGAGCGCCAGATTGGAAAGACCGGCTTGACTTCGCAGGCCGGTCGTGTTTTAATGCGAGAGGATAATGATTGATAGTTAGGAGAGCGAACCTATGAACCTCTTTCTTGTATTTTACATCGGCATTCCCATTCTGGCCCTGATCGCAGGCCTGCTCAGCAGGCTGAGCAACCGGACGGTGACGACCGTATTCAATGTCCTGATGCTGCTGGCGATCCTGATCGGCGCGATCTGGGTGCTGGTCGGGCACCATGGATGGATCCACATTCTGAGCTTCATTGCCCTGACGATCCTGGGCAATCTGGTCGGCGTCTTCCTCGTCAGCCGCGGGCAGAAATAGGCTGCACAGCTTAGGAGACACAGCCTTATGACCACGCGTGCGAAAGCCCTTCTTGCCGTCATCACCGGCAACACCATCTTCGGGTTCAGTTTCATATTCTCTAAAATGGCGCTGCAGATTACCGTGCCGAGCGTTTTGATCGCCGTCCGGTTTCTGACGGCGTTTCTTGTGCTGAACCTGGTCGTGCTGGTGGGCCGGAAGATCCGGGTGCCCGCCTCGAAGGGCCCTACCCGCCCCCTCGTGGAATTTTCCCTGCGCGGAAAGCCCCTGCGCTACGTCCTGCTGCTGGCCCTGTTCCAGCCGATCCTGTATTTTCTGTGCGAAAGTTACGGTATCGTCTATACTTCGTCCTCGTTTGCGGGAACGATCATCGCGGTCATTCCGGTGGCGGGGATCGTGTTCGACGTGGCCATCATGCACTCGAAGGTCCGGCTGCGGCAGATCATCTGTGCGGTCCTGTCCGCGGTCGGGGTCGCCATTACGACGATCGGCGCAGAAGGGATGAAGTCCTCCGTGATAGGTCTTCTGATCCTGCTCGGAGCGGTTGCCGCGGGCGCGCTCTTCTATGTGTTCAGCAAGAAATCCGGCGACCATTACAATGCCCTGGAGCAGACCTATGTCATGTTCGCTCTGGGCAGCATCGTCTACGTGGTGTTCGCCCTGGTGCAGTGCAGGGGCCAGTATCAGGAACTGATCTTTGATGCCCTGGCCCAGCCGGTCTTCCTCATCGCCGTCCTGTACCTGGCGGTGCTCTCCTCGGTGGCCGCCTTCATCGCCCTCAACTGGGGGACGGTCCGGGTCACGGTCTCGGAGGCGTCGATCTTCGCGAACCTGACCACCGTCATCTCCATCGCAGCGGGCGTGGTTTTCCTGCATGAAAGCTTCAGTCTGTTCCAGATCGTCGGCGCAGCGGTGATCATCGGCAGTGTGTATGTGGCAAGCCGGAATTAATACTGGACAAAGCTCCCGCGAAGTGCTACACTTCCTACGTTGGACGGTATTCTGAGAGAAACTGTACCTGACGGTAAGAGGACATAAAAGTGAAGACAGGATTTATTGGCGCAGGCAAGGTTGGATGTTCGCTGGGAAAGTTCCTGGCAATCCACGGCGCGAAGGTCACAGGGTATTATGACCGTGACACGGAAGCGGCCAGCGAGGCGGCAAACTTTACAGAAACAGCATGTTACAGAACGACCCGGGAACTGGTCGAGTCTTGTGACATGCTTTTTATTACCGTTCCTGACGGTCTGATTGCAGACGTTTTTCAGGAGATCAAAGAGTACGACATCAAAGGCAAATTCATCTGCCACTGCAGCGGCAGCCTCTCTTCGCAGGAGGTGTTCGCCGGCGCGCAGGAGGCAGGCGCCTATGCATATTCCCTGCATCCTCTATTCGCGGTCAGCGACAGATTCGAAACCTACCGGGAACTGGGGGACGCATTTTTTTCGGTCGAAGGCGACCCGGCCCGGCTCGATGATATGTCCGCCTTTCTCACAAAGGCAGGACTCCGTTTTCAGGTCATCGACCCGGCATCCAAGACGAAGTACCATCTGGCAGCGGTGTACGCGAGCAACCTGATCTGTGCGCTTCTCGGGCAGGCGGACCTGCTTTTGCAGGAGTGCGGGTTCAGCGAGGAGGATGCGCTGCGGGCGATCGCGCCGCTGGTCCTTGGCAATGTGCAGCATACGCTGGACGTCGGACCGGCTGCGGCACTGACCGGACCGGTGGAACGCGGCGATACGGCGACATTGAAGAAACACTTGTCGGTCTGCGGCAGTGAGGAGGACGCGCAGCTGTACCGGCTGCTTTCGAAGAAGCTGCTCGGGATCGCGAAACAGAAGCACCCGGAGCGGGATTACACTGATCTTGAAGAATTCTTAAAATAAACTGCACGCGTGGCCGGCCACGCACAAGAGTTTTATCAGGAGGCGGCAGCAACCGCAGGGACGGGGCTGACCGCAAACCACGAAAGGAAAAAACAGAATGAAAAACACAGCAGTTACTTTTCAGGAAATGAAGGCAAACGGCGAAAAGATCTCCATGCTCACATGCTACGATTATTCGACCGCGAAGCTCATGGAAGCGGCAGGCATCAATGCTGTACTCGTCGGCGACTCGCTCGGCAACACCATGATGGGATATCCGGACACCCTGTCCGTGACCATGGAGGATATGCTGACCTACGGAAGATCCGTAGCCCGCGGCTGTCATGACACGCTGGTCGTGCTGGACATGCCATTCATGTCCTATCAGGCCTCCATTGAGCAGGCGATGATCAATGCCGGCAGAATGATGAAGGAAGGCCGGGCCGGCGCGGTCAAGCTGGAGGGCGGCGCAAGCGTATGCCCGCAGATCAAGGCGATGACGGAGGCCGGCATTCCGGTCATGGCACACCTTGGCCTGACCCCGCAGTCGATCAATACCCTGGGCGGCAACAAGGTGCAGGGCAAGACCGAAGACGCGGCGAAGAAACTGCTCGAAGACGCGTATGCCATTCAGGACGCGGGCGCATTCAGCGTGGTTCTGGAATGCATCCCGGGCCCCCTCGCGGAGTTCATCACCAAGGCGCTGCGCATCCCGACCATCGGCATCGGCGGCGGCAATGGATGTGACGGCCAGATCCTTGTGTATCAGGACATGCTCGGCATGTTCACCGACTTCGTGCCCAAGTTCGTCAAGCAGTTCGGCAACATCGGGGAACTGATGACCAAGGCGTTCCAGGATTACGATGCTGAGGTCAAGGCGACCACATTCCCGGACGAAGACCACACCTTCAAGATGAAGGATCCGGAGATCCTGAAGCACCTGGCAAAGGAACTGCGGCCGGAGGAAGCGGTCGGCGGAGAAGTAGATGCGGAATATCTGGCCAAACTTTACTGATAGATGCAAAGGCAGGCCTGCCTTTGTCTGAGGAGAGATCATGATTATAGCGAGAACGATTGAGGAAGCGAGAAAGCACGTCTGGGAGTGGAAGGCTAAGGGCTGTTCGATCGGCCTTTGCCCCACCATGGGTTACCTGCACGAGGGGCACCTGTCCCTGATGCAGGCGTCGAAGAAGGAGAACGAGATCACCGTGGCATCGGTCTTCGTCAACCCGATGCAGTTCGGGCCGACGGAGGACCTGGCCAAGTATCCGCGGGATTTCGAGCGCGACTGCAAGATGCTCGAAGCAGAAGGGGTGGACATGGTCTTCGCGCCGGAGGCATCGGAGATGTACCAGGACGATTTCTGCAGCTTCGTGGATATGACGCTAGTGTCCGAAGGCCTTTGCGGACGGAGCCGGCCGGTCATGTTCCGGGGCGTCTGCACCGTGCTGACCAAGCTGATCAACATCATTTATCCGAACCGGATGTACATGGGCAAGAAGGACTGCCAGCAGCTGGCCGTCGTCCGGCGCATGGTCCGGGATCTGAACTTTAATGTGGAAGTCGTCGGCTGCGCGACCGTTCGCGAAGAGGACGGCCTTGCCAAGAGCTCCCGGAATTCCTACCTTTCGCCCGAGGAACGGGCGGCTTCCCGCGTCCTCTCCCGCACCCTGCGGTATGCCCAGGAGCGGATCGCAGGCGGGGAAACGGACTGCGCGACTCTGATCGCTGAGATGAAGGAGAAGCTCTTGGAGGAGCCCATGGCCGACATCGACTACGTGGAGATCGTCGACGGACTGACCATGCAGCCGATCGAGACTGTTCGTCAGGACGACGTCGTCGCCATGGCCGTCCGAATCGGAACGACCCGGCTGATCGACAACTTCATCGTCGGAGATCCCCTGATCGATCTGGGAGAATAAGACAGGGGACGGTTCTCTGTCTTATCTGTCCTACACGGGAGAAGTATTATGACCGGGCAACATGAAATCAGACCATTTCGCGTCGGGCCGATCCGGCCGCCGAGTGAAGCGGAGAGCCTGCTTTTGCAAGTAACAAATGGGTGCACCTGGAATCGGTGCGCCTTTTGTAATATCTACAGGCATACGAAATTCCGGGCGTTCAGCGCGGACAGCGTGAAGGAGGATATCGACCGGATCGCAGAAATCGCGGAGCAGGTTCGCCGGTACCGGCGCGGCGGACAGGATCCCGGCGGCGGTCATGGTTTCGGCGGCGGCTGGGATCTCGAGGGACTGAATCAGGCTCTGGCTTCTATCGACGACGACGAGGCCAGGCAGTGTTTCTATATGGTTGCGAACTGGCTGATCCGCGGCGGGGAGAACGTGTTCCTGCAGGATGGCAACACGACAGCCCTGGCCAGCGGCCGCCTGTCCGATGTACTGATCTATCTGAAACAGACATTTCCTCAGATCCGCAGGATCACTTCCTACGGGCGGGCATCGGACCTCGCCAGGCACAATGCGGATTACTACGCCGAGCTGAAGGAAGCGGGTCTCGACCGGATCCATTCGGGATTCGAGTCCGGATCCGATGAGGTGCTCGAGCTGATCCACAAGGGCTGCACTTCGGAGCAGGAGATTTCCGGTGGAAAGGCAGTCCGCGCCGGAGGCATCGAGCTCTCAATATACTTCATGCCGGGAATCGGCGGGAAGGGATTGACCCGTCAGAATGCCGAAGGGACCGCCCGGGTGATGAATGAGGTGGCGCCGGAGTATCTGCGCGTGCGAACGGCGGCAGTCAAGCCGGGGACAGACCTCTACCGGGAGTTCGCGGAGGGACGGTACAGCCTTTGCAGTGATGACGACAAGGTGCGGGAGATCCGCCGGGTAATCGAACTGGCTGACGGAATCAGGACGAGGATCGTCAGCGACCACATGGTGAACCTGTTGCAGGATGTGGAAGGAAAGGTGTGCGGACAGGGCAGCCGGGCCGGTGAGCCCGGAAGGAAGGATCTGCTGGGGCGCATCGACCGGTATCTCAACCTGCCGGAAGAGGAGCGGCGGATATTCCAGCTTTTACGGAGGACGCTTCGCGCCTATGATCTGGAGGACATGCGCAACCTACAGCCGGAGGAACTGGATTCACTGCGGGCGGCGGTCATGCGGGATGCGCCGGAGGTCTGGGACGAGAAAATGAACGGATATATCTGCAGGTACATTTGATAAGACAGGGGACGGGTCTCTGTCTTATTCAGGTAAGACAGAGAACCGTCCCCTGTCTTATCCCTGTCTTTTAAAATAAAAGGAAACCGGCATTGACCGGTTTCTTTTCATTTGGCACCCCTAGCCGGAATCGAACCAGCAACTAACCCTTAGGAGGGGCTTGTTATATCCATTTAACTATAGAGGCCTGAATTCATTGTAATCATACCATAGGGGGCGCGGACTTTTCAAGGGGGACGCGGGAAAAAAGCATCCGGCTGCAAACTTGACGTTTCAAAACATGCCCATCCGTGATACAATTAACTAAGTATTGCAAAAGGAGAAGATCTATGAAGAACAGAACCCCGGCGTCAACCGTCATATTGTACCTTTTCGCGTTGATTTTCCTCGCGATTTCCATCTATATGCTGATGACAGCGATCGACTATCAGAAGCTGTATCTGGAAACGCTCGATGCGAAGTTCGATGATATGAGATCCAATGTGATCCTGTATGTGATCGAGAAGTTCATACCGTATTTCGGAATCTCCGTGATCACGTTCGGGCTCGGCAGGGCCATCAGCGCATTTGCCAAAAGCAGGCCTGCCTCCGAGAACGCACAGGAAGGGCAGAACCTGTTCGATGATCAGTCCCCGGTCGCTGTTCGGCTGGAGGAGCTGCGCCAGGTGACCAGCATCAAGCTGGAGGAGATGGAGCGCAGGGAGAAGGTTCGGCTGGAAGAGACCCGGCAGACGATTCTGAGCGATATGGAGATTTACCGGCTGCAGCGTGAGGAGGCAGAGAGCGCCATCATGCGGAGGCTCTTTATGTTGAACGGCGAGCTCGCGCCGGAGACGAAAGAAGAGCCGGATAACGAGCCGGAAGAAGCGGTAACGGATCTGGAGGAACTGCTGGGCGAGGGCCCGGCGAAGGAAACTCCGGTTGAGGAGGAACCTGCTGAGGAACCGGCTGAAGAGGAAGTTCCGGCAGAGGAAGACCCTGTCGAAGAAGAACCTGCTGAAGAACCGGTAGAAGAGGAACCCGTCGAGGAGCCGGTAGAGGAAGAACCCCTTGAGGAGCCTGCGGCGGAAGAAGCTGAAGAGGAAATCCCGGCCGAGGAAGAAACTCCGGCTGAAGAGCCTGTCGAGGAAGAACCCGTGGAAGAAACTCCGGAAGAGGAAGTTTCTGTTGAAGAAGAGGCTGCTGAGGAACCGGCAGCGGAAGACGCTCCGGTTGAGGAAGAACCAATCGAAGAGGAAGCGGTCGAGGAGCCTGCAGCGGAAGAAGAAGTTCCGGCTGAAGAAGAACCCGCCGAAGAAGAAGCGCCTGCAGAGGAAGAACCTGCCGAAGAAGAGCCGGTTGACGAAGATGCTGCTGAGGCGGAGGAGGTCCCGGCTGAGGAAGAAACGGCAGCTGAGGAGACCCCGGAAGAAGAACC
>JAZNNY010000027.1:0-6098 GCA_045580505.1 Lentihominibacter sp. | reverse complement strand
AGTATATGTTCATCCAGATCGGAGCGCACCAGCTGATCGAGCTCACACCTTTCGTGGCGATTCTGATCGCCCTCTGCGCGTACACCTTCGTGTTCGGCAGGTTCTTCTGCGGCTACGCCTGCGCCTTCGGCAGTCTGGGGGACTGGATCTTCGGCATCCATAGGGCCGTCAGCGGCAGGCGCACGAAACAGCCGCTGCAGATCCCGGAAAAGATCATGGAGTGGCTTTCCATGCTGAAGTACATCGTCCTTGCCGCTATCATCCTGCTCTGCATTCTACAGAAATTTGACCGCACGCAGGGCATGAGCCCTTGGGATGCTTTTTCTCAGATCCGCGCTGGACAGGTCGGAGCACTTCCCGGCTATGTGATCGGCTGCGTGATTCTCGGCCTGATTCTGATCGGCATGTTCTTTTCGGAACGCTTCTTCTGCCGGGTCTTCTGCCCGATGGGAGCGGTCTTCACGCTGCTGCCGGTCCTGCCGCAGCTGACGGTGCGTAGAGACCGGGAAAACTGCATCCATGGCTGCCGCGGCTGCAACCGTGTCTGCCCGGCGGGCGTCGAACTGCCGGACGCGGAATCCTGGGACACCCCCGGCGAGTGCCTGCAGTGCCACAAATGCATGGGCGTGTGCCCCCGCAGCAACATCTCCTGCAAAGGCAGGCGCATCCGCGGAGATGAACTCTGGCTGACCGCTTTGCGGATTTTGATTCTGGGCGCCTTGTTTGTTTGGCTGGGCGTATGATAGAATGAATACTATGAAAAAGAAAGTAATATTGACAACAATGGTGACCTGCCTTTGCATACTGATGGGCCTCGCGCTCAGCGGCTGCGGAGATACGGACGCGGCTGGAGGGGATGCAGGCGAGCCGGTCAGCCGCGAGTTTTTCGCCATGGACACCTATATGACGGTGAGCGCCTATGGGGAGAGGGCAGCGGAGGCTACGGAAGCCGCCGAGGCTGAGGTGAACCGCTTGGACGCCATGCTTTCGACGGGAAACGAGGACAGCGAGATCGCGGGAGTTAACGCGGGCGGAGGACAGGTTTCCCGGGAAGCCGCCGGACTCATTGCGCGGGGGCTTGAACTTTATGAAGAGACGGGCCGCTGTTTTGATATCGCGATCTATCCGGTCATGAAGGCCTGGGGATTTACGGATAAGAACTACCGGGTGCCGGATGAAGCGGAGCTGGAGGACCTGCTGCCGCTGACGGATGCTTCGAAGGTGAAGTGCGATGCGGATACGGGCAGTGTCAGCTTCGGCATGGAGGGCATGGCCATCGACCTCGGGGGCATCGCCAAGGGATACACTTCCTCCCGGATCATGGAGATCTATAAGGAACATGGCGTAACGAGCGGCCTGGTCAGCCTGGGCGGCAATGTGCAGGTGCTGGGAACCAAGCCGGACGGAAGCCCCTGGAAGGTGGCCGTGCAGGATCCGGGCAGCACTGCGGATGAAGATGACGCGGTGAATCAGGACGGTGCGACGGCTGGGTACCTCGGCGTGCTCGAGGCGACTGACACAGCGGTCATCACCTCCGGTGCCTATGAGCGCAACTTCACGCAGGACGGACGCCTCTACCATCACATCATCGATCCGGCGACGGGAAAGCCCGCGGACGCCGGTCTGAAATCGGTGACCGTCGTCAGCAGCGACGGCACGCTGGCGGACGCCCTGTCTACGAGCCTTTATATCATGGGAAAGGATAAGGCCCTGGACTACTGGCGGGCGCACGCAGAGCAGTTCAACTGTATCCTGATGGACGAGGAAGAGGAACTGTATGTGACGAAACCCATTGCGGACAGGTTCAGTTCGGATGCGTATCACATCACAGTCGTGGAGTGAGCGCCGGGCAGCCTTTGCAGAATGAGGAAGGCGACCACCCCGATGATGCAGCCGGAAATGACGCCGGAGATGATCAGGACGGGGAAATAGGCGAAAATCTTCAGAGAAGAAATAAGGAAGGCGGCTACCAGGATCTGCCCCAGATTGTGAAAGACGCCGCCGCAGATCGAAACGCCGGTCACTGAAAAGAGACCGGTTTTTTTAATGAGCAGCATCATGGCGAAGCTCAGCAGGGCGCCGGCCAGGGAGTAAAGACAGCCAAAGAGGCCGGTGAAAAGCAGGCCTGCGACAAAGACGCGGACCATGTTGATGACGAAGGCGTACTTCGGCCCGAGATAGTAGAGGGCTACGATCACGACCAGGTTGGCGATGCCGAGCTTGATCCCCGGGATTCCGAAATTAAAGGGGACCAGAACTTCTATGTAGGAGAAGATCAGGGCGAGGGCGGCCAATAAGGCGCTCGTCGTGAGATTGCGGATGCGGGTGCTGCGGTCCGCCCGGGGTCCGGGGCTCTGCGGAGCTCTGTTACTGCGCGATGACATCGAACTCCTCCTCTCCGCCGGTGATTTCCAGGACGACCTTGTTTGGCAGGCATACGATCGTCTCGCCGGTCCGGGAAATCGCTCCCTCCTGCATGCAGTCGTGGCCATGGCAGTTTGCGTGAAGCATCCGCACCGTGCCGTCCCTGATCTCGAATTCATTGATCCGGGATCCCTGCCGAATCGTCACAGACTGATTTTCATCCAGCCGGTAGACTCCATACAGCTTACCGTCCGCCATGGCGCGCACCTGCGTGCCGTCCTCCTTGCCGAAGGTCAGGAAAAAGGACATGACAAATCCGATGACAATCAGGAGGACTGCCAGAATGATGTCCGCCGGGCGGAACATAACGAAGCCTGTTGTATTGGAGTTAGTTTTGTTGAACCTCATGCATCTACCATACCGCATCAGCCGGGAAATAGCAAGCAACCTTTTTGCTTTACGGCCTGCCGCAAGTCGTGATACAATACCCGTGTATGTTCATAAATCATGGAGGATCATCATGGCTGAAGAGAAAACAGTAAACAGCACGAATTTTATCCACGCGATCATCGATAAGGATCTGGAGAACCAGAAGTATGGGGACAAGGTCCTGACCCGGTTCCCGCCGGAGCCGAACGGCTACCTGCACATCGGGCACGCCAAGTCCATCTGCCTGAATTTCACCACGGCGATGAAGTATCATGGCGCGTGCAATCTGAGATATGACGATACCAACCCGGTCAAGGAGGATATGGAGTACGTCGATTCCATCGAGAACGATGTACGCTGGCTGGGGTTTGAGTGGAAGGAACGCCTCTGGGCCTCCGACTATTTCGACGAGATGTACGAGTGCGCGATCACTCTGATCAAAAAGGGTCTGGCCTTTGTCTGCGACCTCAACGCGGACCAGATTCGCCAGTACCGCGGAACGCTGACCGAGCCCGGCAAGGAGAGCCCGTACAGAAACAGAAGCATCGAAGAAAACCTGCAGCTCTTCGAGGAGATGCGGGAGGGCAAATATGCCGATGGTGAGAAGGTCCTGCGGGCCAAGATCGACATGGCATCGCCTAATATCAATATGAGAGACCCGGTCATCTACCGGATCGCCCATGCGGAACATCACAACACCGGCGATAAGTGGTGCATCTATCCGATGTACGACTTCGCGCATCCGATTGAGGACGCCATCGAGGGAATCACCCATTCCATCTGTACGCTGGAGTTTGAGGACCACCGTCCACTGTACGACTGGGTCCTGCAGGCCGTCGGCAAGTGGCCGACTCCTCCGCAGCAGATCGAGTTCGCCCGCCTGAATCTGACCAACACAGTCATGAGTAAGCGCTATCTGAAGCGGCTCGTGGACGAGCACGAGGTCGAGGGCTGGGATGATCCGAGAATGCCGACCATCGCGGGCATCCGCCGCAGAGGCTATACGCCGGAAGCGGTCCGTGACTTCTGCGAGCGCATCGGCGTGGCCAAGGCCAACAGCACGGTCGACATCGGCCTGCTCGAAGCCTGCGTCAGGGACGATCTGAAGACAAAGACCGAAAACCGCAATGTCGTCGAGAACCCGATTCTGGTCACCATCACCAACTACCCGGAGGGGCAGACGGAGGAGATGGAGATCGAGAACAACCGTGAAGTTCCGGAAATGGGGAACCGTATGGTACCGTTCAGTCGGCAGCTCTGGGTCGACGGGGATGACTTCATGGAGGTTCCGGCCAAGAAATATTTCCGCCTGTTCCCGGGCAACGAGGTTCGGTTCAAGGGCGCCTACTTCCTGACCTGCAATGAAGTCGTGAAGGATGAGGACGGCAATGTCAAGGAACTGCTTTGCACCTACGATCCTTCCACCAAGTCCGGTACCGAGGGCGCGAACCGAAAGGTCAAGGGAACCATCCACTGGGTCGATGCGGCGACGGCGGTGAAGATCCGCATCCGCAACTACGACTACCTGATGGTAGAGGACGAGAACGGAGAACTGCAGATGAACCCCGACTCCCTGATCGAGACAGAAGGCTACGCGGAGCCGCTGCTCGGAGAGGCGAAGGGCGGAGAAAGGTTCCAGTTCTTCCGCAAGGGATACTATATGGCGGATCCGGAGCTCACCACTGAAGACGAGAAGGTGTTCAACAAGATCGTCGGACTGAAGTCTTCCTTTAAGGTAAAGAAATAATGAAGAGAATTCCAGAATTACTTGCGCCGGTCGGAGGACCGGCGCAGCTTTATGCAGCGGTAAATAACGGGGCAGACGCCGTCTATCTGGGCGGCGCCCGTTTTAATGCGCGCGTAAAGGCAGAGAATTTCGGAGGAGACCGGATGCGGACTGCCATCGAATACGCGCACGAAAGAAACGTGAAGGTTTACGTGACCTTTAATACGCTCCTGAAGGATCGGGAACTGCCGGATGCGCTTGCATACGGGGCGGAGCTCTATGAGGCGGGCGCGGACGCGGTGATCGTACAGGACATGGGGCTCGCCAGACTGCTGGGGAAGTATGTGCCTGACCTGCCTTTGCATCTCTCGACGCAGGGGACCGTCTACAATCCGGAGGCGGTCGGTCTGATGAAGGAGTTCGGCTTTCAGAGGATCGTGCCGGCCAGGGAACTTACCCTCGCGGAGATTCGGGCGTTCACGGAAGCCGCCCATGCGCCGGACGCGGAGGGCCGCAGCTGCGAGGTAGAGGTGTTCGCCCACGGGGCGCTCTGCATGTGCTATTCCGGCCAGTGCCAGATGAGCCGGCTGCTCGGCGGCTCGGAAGGAAAGAACAGAATCCGCAGCGGCAACCGGGGTCTTTGCGCCCAGCCCTGCCGCCTGCCCTATACGGACGACCGGGGACGGACCGGCTACTTCCTCAGCCCGAAGGACCTCTGCCTGCTGGAGGAGATTCCGGCGCTCGCTGAGGCCGGCGTTGACTCGCTGAAAATCGAGGGGCGGCTGAAGTCGCCCGAGTATGTGGCGGTGACGACGGCCATCTACCGAAAGTACCTGGACCGGTACGCTTCGGAGGGGAGCATTAAAGTCCGGCCGGAAGACCTCGAGGAACTGAAGCAGATCTACTGCAGGGGCGATTTCACGACGGGATACCTCTACGGCGATCCGGGAGATAAGCTTCTTTCGGGAGCATCGCCCAGGCACACCGGCATCTACGTCGGCCGCGTGCGCGGGGTAGCTTCCGAGGGATCCGGCGCAGGCCGCAAGGAGATCCGGGGAGCCGCTCGCAAGGGAGCGGCGCTCATCGACATTGACCTGTCCGGAACGCTGGCCGAAGGAGATGGCGTGGAGATCCGTCCGAAGCATTCGGAACGGACTGGCGTGCGGGGCGGCGAAGGAACCGGCGACCGGGTCGGCGGCCTTGTGACCTACCTGCGGCAGATCCCGGGCGGCCTTCGCATCGGCGACATGAAGGGGAGAATCTCTTCCGGCGACCGGGTTTTCAAGGTCACGGACAAGGCCCTTCTCACAAAGGCAGGTCAGTCCTTCGCGGCCGGCAGCAGGGAAGAGAGCGCAGATATTGCGGCGCTCGACCGGGCCATGAAACGGAAGATTTCTTTGGTGATGGAATTTACGGCGCGGCCGGGCGAGCCGGCGGCGCTAAAGATCAGTGAGCTGACACGGGGCGGCGGCAGGGTCCGGGTCCGCGTCTGTTCGGCTGCGGCTGCGGAGCATGCTGTGAAACGGCCGGCAGATCCGGAGCGCATTCGGGAAGTCGGAGGCCAAGCGGGCTTAGGAAG